>CBDUMB010000115.1:0-8177 GCA_965368205.1 uncultured Pseudomonadaceae bacterium
CGATATCAACGCCTACCTGCAGGCTAACCCGGAGCTCGGGTACGCCAATGTTGATGCTTTGCTTGCAGATGGTCGAGCGCATCTCAGCATTGTCAGTTCGCTGGAAGCTTCAGCAAGCATGGGAGATTCGACCTGGGGTACCTACTGGTACGAGCGCGGTCGCCGTGATGTGATCAGACGACAGTTGTTGTCCATGTTATCCAAATACAACGTTGATGCGCTTGTTTATCCTACGATCCGGCGCATCGCTGCACCCATCGGTGAAGAGCAGATGGGTACCAATTGCCGTCTTTCCTCTAACTCAGGTCTTCCCGCCATATCGGTGCCGGTTGGCTTTGCGCAGGGGGTTCCGGTGGGGCTGGAAATTCTTGCGGAATCCTGGAGTGAGCAGAAATTGCTGAATATGGCGCTGAGCGTGGAACAAACCCTGGCCATGCGGCGGCTACCGCCGGCAATGCCTTGAACGAACAGCTGCCAACGTCTGCGCCGGCCGAGCGCAACAAAGCCCCAATTCTTGCGGTTCTGTCTGCTGCTTTCAGCGGCGCGTCGCCTGAAGTTCGCGATGTCTTGGAAATCGCCAGTGGCTTTGGCCAGCACGTTGTGCATTTTGCGTCTGCATTGCCTGAAATCTCCTGGCAGCCATCAGATCCGGATGCATCTTCCCGCGCAGCGATTACCGCGCGCCTAGCGCACTATGGCCTGCCTAACGTCAGCCTCCCCATCGAACTCGATGTGCTGGCGACCTGGCCAGATTTACAGGTTGATGCGGTGGTGGTGGCTAATCTGCTGCACATCAGTCCCGCCGCAACTCTGCAAGGTTTGTTTGGCGGTGCTCGTCATGTCTGTCGAAGTGGTGGTTTGTTGCATCTATATGGACCGTTTAAACAAGGCGGCGCACATACTTCAACAGGCAATGCAGAATTTGATCTGTCACTGCGGCAGCGAAACCCGGACTGGGGAATCCGGGATGTAGAAACTGTGATTGAGCAAGCGCAGGATCTGGGCTGGGTGTTGGATGCGCAATCCGATATGCCGGCGAATAATCTCTCTTTGCTGTTTCGGCTGATCAACAAATGATGGGTGCTACGAGCGAGCTGTTCGCTGCGCCGAATATGAGTTTAGATTAATACGCCCATGTTCTGCTGCTGTCCGCTACTGTCCAGGCACAGGGCGCTGGCCCGCAGGAACGCACCAGATGCAGGACTTCCCCGCGTTGATGATGAGGGTGGTCCGATGTTCGAACTTGATATCCATAGCTGCTTTCTGACCAGGCGCCACCATCTCTTACGGACGTGTACTCGATTGCGGTAATCCTATCTTGCGCGCCAATCGACTGTCTGGAGACTTCGATCAATTGCATAACAAGTTCTATATTGAGGTCATGAGCGAGCTGAATCTCGCCTTCAAACCAGTCGCTTGCTAGAAAAATGGATCGGTTGCAGCTGTATAGCTGAACAGTCTCACCTTCGCGCTGACCCCAGCAGCTGCCTGCGGCGCGTTTTGCCCAACCGTCAGGCATTTCGAAGGCGTCCCAAAAAACTTTCCAGTAAAGCCCGTAGGCACCGCAGAACTCGACTCTGGAGGGTGCCTTCTCATCGATTTTTCCCATGCGCTCCATGATTTCCACGTAAGCACGATTGTCATGAGGGATTACATTGCATTCGCCTGCTGCAAAGTTATGACATGCGAACAGCGCACACAATATGGCCAGTTTCTGTTTCATCTGCCTAAGTAATGTAGCGTTTCGATCAGGACTACACCCTTTTCGCGCTGCAGGTCACGTAGCCATTTATCCGAACTTGATGGACTCCACGAACCCGGATAGTGAAACTTCGGATGAACCCAGGCGCAGCTTTCTGCGCACGCTCGAATAAATGTGGACACATCACCGTTTGCAAATGTCGGCGGCTCCAGCATGTAAACCGAATAGCCGTAGGCCTCTTCCGACCAGGTTCCACCATCCGTGACCTCCACATATTCTATGCGGGCAATTTCTGTTTCAGGAGCAGAAACGGCTTTAACAGCTGAAAACAGTTCAGCAACTTTCTGCAATGAAAGGTCAAAAGTCAGATCTACGACCTCATGTGAGTCTGGGGCAACGGCGTGTCTTGTGGTTTTGCAAAATAGAGGATAACGGTCGAAACATATGCCGGTCGCAAACTTGCGCCAGCCGCTTTCCGATTCGTACACATTCCATCTGGCCGCCCAACGGGGGTAATTACCTTCGCAGTATACTAATTCAGTGGGTGGCCTCTGGAGCGCATCGGTAAGGGTATTAAAGGTAGTTGTATGTCCTGGCGTTGATGGGTCTACAGGTGTGCATTCGTAATTGCCTGCGAACACAACGGATGAAAGCAGGAGGCCTGCTGCTAACGAAATGAAATTCCTCAATATTGTGAGCGGGTGTGACAAAGTCCAGCACTCCATGGTTTTTACCACTCAATAATGTGGTGGAGGTGGCTCCTGGGCAGGGTCTCCCATTTCAACGTCGCCACTTTGCAGACGTTTGACCAACAGGTCAAACGCCGCTCCATCTCAAAATAGCGTTGCTGTTGCACAACCAGGGCATCATTGAGACGGGCGATGGTGTCGTCTGTGAACTCCAGGCGGCTTTCAAGCTCTGTAATTCGGTCATGGATAAGGTCTGGCTTCATGATTATGCTCATCGATGCAGTTTAATTAGGACGCCGTCGGGAGTGAGACCGACAAACGTAGAATACGAACGTGACTGAAGCAAATTATACCGGCTTTATCCTGCAGGCGACCTATCGTGTGCAGCAGGGGAAACCAACGGTCTACTTATTTGGCCGCTTGCTGAACGGGCGGACGTTTCTGGTGCGCGACCATCGTCAAACCCCCCACTTCTATGTGGACGCCGCGGCCGAAGAAGTTGCTGGTGATCACATCCGCTCAACGGACAAAAAATATAATTTTGCGGGTGAACCATTGTTGTGTGTAGACGTTGCAATACCCGCTGATGCGCCACCTCTGCGTGATCGTTTACATGCGCAGGGGTTCAAGACTTACGAAGCTGACGTACGTTTTGCCATGCGCTACCTCATAGACCGTGACATCAAGGGTGGGGTCGAGATTGAAGGCCACGCCATGGCTGGTGATGGCACCGATCTCGTATTTGACGACCCCACACTGAAGCCCGCCCAGGCGGTGATCAGCCCGCGGATAATGGCCTTTGATATTGAAACCAACCCGAACACCGACTCGCTGTTAGCGATCGCCTGTTACGGCTATACCGCTGACGGCGCCCTCCTTGATCGGGTTATCGTTGTAGACAAACGGGATCGCAAGATGCCGGCGCAAGCAATCCGCGTGCGCAGCGAACGCGATGCGCTGGAACTGTTCTGCCAGTGGATGCGGGACTTTGACGCAGATGTGATTACCGGCTGGAACGTCATCGACTTTGACCTGACGCAACTTGCTAAAGTTGCTCAGCGCGTGCGATTTGACTTGCAGCTTGGCCGTGAGCGCGGGCGTATGCAGATCCGACCCCCGCAGGGCTATTTTGGTAGCGGGCATGCGGTGGTGCCGGGGCGCATAGTTTTAGATGGTATTGATCTGTTGCGTTCTTCGTTCGTGAAGATGGACGACTACTCGCTGGATGCGGTTGCGCAGCGGGTGCTCGGCGAAGGTAAAACGTTAGGTACAAAGTCAGCAGACGATCAACACCCTGATAAAGTGGCTCAAATTCTATCGACTTATGAGACGGATCTACCAGGCTTTACCCGGTATGCGCGAACCGATGCCCGTCTGGCTCTGCAGATACTCGAATCGCTCAAGCTGATTGATCTGGCTTTTGCGCGATCTGCCCTCACAGGCATGCCGCCTGATCGTGTTGCCGCCAGCATTGCTTCTTTTGACTTCCTCTACCTCAGCGCGTTACATAAAAAGCGTCTGGCGGCGCCCAGTGTTGTGAACACTCGCACGTCTGCAGGCCCGCAGTCAGGGGGCGCGGTGTTTGAGCCTCGCGTGGGCATTCATCCTAACGTCTGGGTGTTTGATTTTAAGAGTCTGTATCCCAGCATTATCCGCACTTTCAATATTGATCCCCTGGCGCATGCCCAAAGTGAGCAGCAGGAGGATTGTATTGCGACTGAAAACGGTTGTCGCTTTTCGCGTGAGCCGGGTGTGCTCCCGGCCATGCTGGATGACCTGTTTCCCCAGCGCAGCCAGGCCAAAGCCGCAGGTGACGAGATTGCCTCTCAGGCCATAAAAATACTGATGAATTCATTTTATGGGGTGCTGGGTGCACCCTCGTGCCGTTTCTATAATCCGGCAATCGCCAATGCCATTACCGGCCAGGGCAGGCATCTTTTAAGTTGGAGCAAAGCGTGGTTTGAAAGCCAGGGGTTTGGGGTGTTGTATGGTGATACGGACAGCGTTTTTGTGGCTTCAGGCTATGCAGATGCCCAGCAGGCCAACGAGCTCGGACAAAGTCTGGTCACCCGGTTTAACGCCGATCTAACGGACTATCTCAGTGAACGCTATGGGGTAGACAGCCGGCTTGAACTGGAATTTGAGAAACTCTACACCCAGCTCTTTCTGGCGCGGGTGCGGGGTGGTTCTCAGGGTGCTCGTAAGCGTTATGCAGGAAAAATATTTGGCAGTAACCGGATTGAGTTTGTTGGTATGGAAGTGGTGCGGCGTGACTGGACGGAGCTTGCCAAGATCATCCAGCGAAATCTTTTTGAACGACTTTTCCAGGGTGAAGAGGTGGCGAGCTATTTACAGGACGTTATCAGGCAATTTCGTTCAGGGGAGCTGGATCATCTGCTGATCTATCACAAAGGGCTGCGCAAGCCGGTGAGTGCGTATACCAGCAACGTGCCGCCCCATGTGCAGGCCGTAAAGCAATCTCGGTCGCCCCCGCCCAGAGTGGTGGCGTACGTTATTACAACCGCAGGTCCCCAACTGGTAGATGAGGCTACCGCACCCCTGGATCGCGATCATTACCTGCAGAAACAGATTCTGCCAGTGGCGACGCCGGTATTAGAGGCCCTGGGTCTCGCGTTTAACCAGGTGATTGGAGACGATCGGCAGATTGCGTTGTTTTAAGCAGGCCCAGATTAAGCGCGGCGCAGATTAACAAATAGGCGATACCCAAATTTGCATAGATTTCCGGCAACGCCAGCCACATCAATAAAGCTGTGCCCAAAACCAGGCGCAGCCATTCGAACCATACCGCACTGCGGCGCCCCTCCATAACAAAACCCTGCACACAGAAACCATAGGCGAGCCAGGCAGTTGTGGCAAGGACAAGTGGTTGAGAAAGGTCAGGGGCAAAGCTTAACAACACAAACGCTGCGCCCACATGCAACCAGAACCCAATAAAGCTGGTCACGGCTCCATAGCGACTGGTGACAGGCTGGAATTTGGCGGCCTGCCAATCTGCTGGCGTGCTGGCAATGCCCGGTGCATCCCAGGCCGGGCTTTTAAACCAGACTTTGACTTTGTCGCTGAGTCTGGGCGTTTGCCAACTCTGTTGAGCGGTGTCGAGCCAGGCGTGGACGTTAGCCCATACCGGGTTCCAGCTGCGCAGCTGGCGGGTAATACCATAACGACAGGGTTGATCTGCAAGTTCCGGTTGGTAGGTACCAAACAGACGATCCCAGAGGATAAACACACCGCCATAGTTTTTATCGATGTACATTGGGTTTTTCGCATGGTGGACGCGATGGTTGGATGGGGTGACCATGATTTTTTCGATGACGCCAAGTTCGCCGACGTGTTCCGTGTGCACCCAGAACTGATAAATCAGATTAAGGCTGCCGACGCTGATCATGACTTCCACAGGTACACCGATAATATATAGGGGGATGTAGAAAATGCCGTTTAACCAGCCGGTGCTGGTTTGCCGTAAAGCGGTGGACAGGTTGTACTGTTCACTCTGATGGTGGACCACATGCGAGGCCCACAAGATGCGCCACTCATGCCCGTAGCGGTGAGAAAAATAATAGCCCAGGTCATAACCGACAAAGGCGAATACCCAGACCCACCACTGGCCGGGGTCCAGCGCAAAGAGCGTGAAGTTTTCCGTGAGCGCGCCAAAAGCGATGCCGATTAAGCCGAGCTGCACCAGTCCGCGCAGGCGCGACAGTATGCCGAGCTGCAGGCTGTTAAGGGTGTCAGCAAGGCTGTAGGTGTTGCGCTTGGTCAGCCAGCCGAATAGAAATTCGCAGCCTACGGCCAAGACAAAAAACGGCACCGCATAGGTGATGTAGTTCATGGCTCGATTTCAGGCAGCAACTGGGACGACTCAATCAGCCTGCCGTTCGCCAGCGCTGCAGCGCGTATGGGTGCAATGGCCAGATAGTCCGGGTCGCCTGAAGTCATCGCATCAAGTGCACTCTGTTCTGGTCTGCTTTGCGACATATCGGGTTCCTGTTTCCTGCAGGTATTACAGGAAGTTGTTTGGCCAGATCATGGTACGCCACA
The DNA here is from genome assembly GCA_965368205.1 of uncultured Pseudomonadaceae bacterium. Taxonomy (GTDB): domain Bacteria; phylum Pseudomonadota; class Gammaproteobacteria; order Pseudomonadales; family Azotimanducaceae; genus UBA4421. Next base: position 6,451 of record CBDUMB010000115.1, read on the forward strand.
TGTGCGCGCTGGGGCTATTGTCAAAACCCAGCCCCTCTGGGGGTTGGTTGAAATTGTCTTCAATGAGCGGCACAAAGGGAGACAGATCCAGCTCAACGTCAGGTTCGAAGGCGTAAAAATCATTGACCACCACCTGCATAGCGGTGTCGTACCATGGGTGCTGGCGAGCGCGATCCCGGTCAGCTCGAAGGTAGGCAGGAACTATAAAATCTTCACCAAAAGCACTTTTGTAAAAAGCGGGATAGTCGTAGTTGTAGTCGGGCTCAGCAAAATAGCGCAGTGCCTGATGGTAACGCACCGCCCAGGCCACCTCGGGGTCCACATAAGGCTCTATCAGGGCTGCAGCCCAGTAGCCATGATCTGCCCGAATCAGGTTGGTCACTGCAATATCGTGAAGCAGGCAGGCAAGGATGACCGTTTCCGAAGCATCCTGCTGCATTGCGCGATGCGCGCTTTGTAACATGTGTGCGTAGCCGGTGGGTTGCAGCGCTACGCGCAGTTGATAGAAATCAACCAGGGTAGGCGCTGCCGGCATTTCGGGCAGTCGGGGATCATCACCCATCAGAAATCGTCCAGAAGGCAGTCCAGGCGGGTCAACGGTTTCAATCTGCCCCAGCCACGAGGGTTTAACCTGCACTTCGATACCATCCATCATCAGTGTTTCCAACGCTTCAGCTCTGGCAAGCGGGGATCGGTTGGTGCCTGCCGCTTTACGGACAGCGTCTGCAGATCGGCGCACCAGTTGTTCGGTGGCGGGGCTGAATTGTGGTTTTTGTGTGCTGGACATTGGGCGCGGAATTCTGCCGAATTACTGGCTCAAAATCTATGGCGGTGCTCCGGCAGTTGGTCAGGCTGTCATCGCTGTGCGCATCATCGCCATGGACATTGTCCGGACGTACAACAACATCAGGTGCTGTTTCCACTCATACGCCTTGCGCCAGCTGCAGAGGCAGCTCTAAGTTAGGCATTTTGTGGACAGGTGGAAAGTGATGCGAACAGGTGTACTTGGGTGTGTGTTGCTGTCATTAGCTGCGTGTGGTGTGGCAGAAACCAGACAAGCGCCTGATGCGCCAGCGGATGTTGCCGCAAACGTCACGGTTGAGAATCCTGCTTACTCATTCACCGCGCCTTCTCGTGACGGTATCGGTAAATGGTACATGGGGCGGGAGATCTCTCATGTCATGGGGCATCTTGGCGCCGGCTGGTTAGAACGCCCAGAGCGTGAACAGATTGAGCGAACAGACCTGCTGATCGAAAACCTGCCGCTGCAGCCGGACAGTGTGGTTGCAGATATCGGCGCAGGCACAGGCTATTTCAGCTTTCCGGTGGCGCGCAGGCTGCCGCAAGGTCGCGTTCTGGCGGTGGATATTCAGCAGGAGATGCTGGATATCATTCGTCAGCGGGCCCAGGCGATGAACGTGGACAATGTTGAACCCATTCTTGGCAGCATCAGCAATCCGGGACTTGCGCCCGACTCTGTTGACGTGATTTTTATTGTTGATGCCTATCATGAGTTTTCCCATCCCCTGGAAATGGGGCAGGCGATGGCGGCTGCGCTCAAACCGGGTGGTCAGCTGATACTGATTGAATATCGTGGCGAAGATGCACGTGTGCCGATCAAGCGCCTGCACAAAATGACCCAGGCTCAAGCTCGCGCCGAGATGGCCGCCTTAGGCTTGCGCTGGGTCAGAACCGAAGACTTTTTACCCCAGCAGCATTTCCTGGTT
>CBDUMB010000116.1:0-8111 GCA_965368205.1 uncultured Pseudomonadaceae bacterium
CTTAGATGTCCAGCGGGCCTTTCGATTCTGCCTTGTCTGCGCTGTTCAATCGTTCAGCGAGATTTTGTAAAACCAAGCCCTGAGGGTCGGCGATAACCGGCGCCATAGCGAGGTGGAATGGTTCTTCAGATGACGCCTTCTGGGCAACGACAATGATTTCTTCACTGACTTTTGTCACGGTGTCTTCAGCGCGGTTTGCCTGATGGTTGTCTTCAGCCTGTGCAGACAGACTTAAAAAGAGAAGGCCAATGCTGGTGATATATGCTGTTTTTGATGCCATGTTACTTTTCTACCCACTTTGTTGGGCGGCATCATACTCAGAAGGCGAGTTGAATCTGTGACCCAGCTCGCACTATACGATCAAAACTGTTGGTCGAGCTTACGCCAGCTGTGGCTGCTGGTGCTTTTCAATCTCTTCCCGCAATTCATCCGGCCAATCGATAGCACGGCGCGCGTCGAGATCGATGCAGACGCCTACGGTATCGCTCATACCTAACAGCTGGCCGGTGTTTTTGTTCAGCGCCCAGCGTCGCGACAGTCTCGACTTGGCTTCAACTTTTAAATCGGTGCTGAAATAACTCAATTCATCTCCCAGCCGCGGCTGCGCAAAAAGCATGGTGCGTGTTTCCATCACCGCCCAACCGATACGCAAACCAGCAGACGTGGTGATAACCGGAGGCCCCGGCTTTACGCCCGCTTCCAACGCCATTTTTGCAAAGGGTAAGAACATCAGCTCAACGTCTTCTTTGAGCCAACCTTCTGCGTCGACATCCTCTGCCTCAATAAGCGCAGAGCGTTTACCGCTCATCATACCGCCACCCTCGACGTCAGGTATGCTGTTCTGCAGTACTTCCAGAGTAATATCGGTTTTTGCAGGTCCCAGGGTCAGGCTCCGAGGCTGGGCATATGCCGGTATGTCAATGTAGGTTGAGCCGCTAATATTTCCCGTTGGGATTGGCAGGGTTTGCGTGTCGCGCGTTTTGCGGTCAATCAAGGCTGTGGTCACCACAAAAGTGGCTGCAACAGCATCGGTATCGGGGTTTCGAATTTCGACGTAGCTCTGCACGCCGCCTTCACCCATCGACAGCAGACCACCCACGGTCTGCAAAGTTGCACCCTCAAACTGTTCGTTGCGGAAGCGGGTATACGTATCGACCGAGCGTAAAAAACTGTGTTCCAGAACGCCTGGGTCAATGCCCAGGGTATCGATCAACAGACGGTTAGCGCTCTGCATTCGTGTCATATAGTACCGAACGTTCATATGCCCCAGAGAATCTATCTCTTCGGCCAGGACAGTGGAGGTGTGCAGAACTTGCATCAGCTATGGAACCCTTAGTATGTTGGACAAAGCCCACCATTATACGGATTTTAAGGGCAGAGTAAGATGTTGAAGTCTTTTTGCTCTGGCCAGACGGTCCCGCAAGCGAGAAGTCATGCAAAATTTCATACAGTTCCGCAATCTCCGCCTGAATCGCAGTCTGCTGCTGGTTGTTTTTGCACTCATAAGTGCTGCCTGCAGTTCCGAGGAGTCCGTACAGGCTCCGGTTGCGGCAGCGCCCTCTTACAGCGTTGATATTCGCTGGACGAGTTACGGGATCCCTCATGTCAAAGCTGAAAACTGGCAAAGTCTGGGTTATGGATTTGCCTACGCCACAGCAACGGATGCGGTGTGTGTGATTGCAAAAGACGTTGCGATGGTGAACGGCAATATGTCCCGGTATTTTGGTGACAGCGATGAACATCTCGCCAGCGATGTCTTTCACAAAGCCATCCTCACTGACGCAAAACTTCAGGATTACCAGGCCTCACAGACAGAGCGGACCCACGCCTTTAACGATGGCTATGTCGCGGGCTACAACCGCTATCTGCGTGATCACCAAGGCACTCTGCCTGCCAGTTGTCAGAATCAGGCCTGGGTACAGAATATTTCCCTGCAGGATATGCATCGACTCGCCATTGGCGTCGGTATTCGGTATGGCCTGGGGCGTTTCCAGAAGGAAATAGCCGGTGCTTCACCGCGCGATATGCTGGATGAGCAAAAACAGGTTGCAACCAATACGCAATGGGAATGGCCGGCGGGTATCGGTAGCAATGCGGTCGCGGTGGGCAGTGCATTGTCGCAATCAGGACGCGGAATGCTCCTGGGTAACCCGCATTATCCATGGCATGGCTCCTCGCGGTTCCACCTGATACACACCACTATTCCCGGAGAAGTGGACGTGATGGGCACGAGTTTGCTCAACACTTCGCGCGTGGCGATTGGCTTCAACAAAGATATTGCCTGGACACACACTGTTTCGACGGCACTGCGTTTTACGCTCTACCAGCTTGAGCTCAATCCGGAAAATCCGATGGAGTACAGGTATCAGGATACGTTCAGGCCGATTCAGGCGCGGACCCTGCAGGTTGCCCATGTGGATGCGCAAGGCAACTCGAAAACAAGTGAGCACACGGTCTATTTTACCCACTATGGGCCGATGATCGAAAACGAGCAATTCCCCTGGAGTGAGACCCACGCGTATACCCTGCGTGATGCGGTGTTAGATAACTATCTGACTGCTGACACCTATGATGCGCTTAACAGCGCAGGTTCGACCGCGGAAGTAGAAGCTGCGATCAGCAAACACGGTGTGTATTGGACCAACACAATTGCCGCAGATCGGCAGGGGAATGCGTTTTATGCTGATATCAGCGGAACGCCCAACGTCGATGCAGAGCTCATTGAAGCGTGTGGTGTCAGTGTTGAAGGTGCGCCAGAGCGATTGGTTATCCTTGACGGGTCGAGGCCGGATTGTGAGTGGAAGAGCGACCCTCGCAGTGCGGTCCCCGGTGCCTTGCCAGCGCAAGACATGCCCCGCATAACCCGGCAGGACTATGTCACCAATTCCAACGACAGCTTCTGGTTAAGCAACCCAACTGCACCGTTGGAGGGTTATACTCCGAGAATTGGTTCTGAACGCAGCGCACGATCCTTACGAACCCGTGCAGGTCTTACTCAAATGGCGGCCATGGTGGCGGCGGAAAAGAAGATTGCGCCAGATGACCTGAAAAACATGCTCTACAACCATCGAAATTATGGCGCCGAGCTGTTGCTGGACGACGTGTTACAGCTCTGTAATGAGGATGCTGAGATCAAGCCTGCTTGCGATGCCCTGCAGCAGTGGGATCGAACCATGAACGTTGATGCCAGAGGCGGGCACGTCTGGCGTGAGTTCTGGTCGATTGCGCGCAATCTCGAGAATATCTACGCAACACCGTTTAATGTGAATGATCCGGTAAACACGCCAGCAGGCATCAATCTCAGCGATGCCGACGTAAGGTCCGCTTTACGTGCGGCTCTGGTTACCGCGCAAACGACTCTGCTGGAGGCGAATATCGCGCCGGATGCTCGCCTGGGTGATATTCAATACGCACCGCGCAATGGCAGGAACATTCCGATACCCGGCGGACAAGGCTGGGCGGGTATGTTCAGTATGATTATGGCGGACCTGGATGCAGAGAAAGGATACACACCCATCGTCCATGGCAACAGTTACATCCAGGTGGTTAGTTGGGATGAGCAGGGGACGCTGCAACCTTCAGCGATGCTGACCTATTCTCAGTCGCCTGAACCGGAGTCTCCACACTACAGTGATTTAACGGAGATCTATGCCCAGGGAGGCTGGATAGACTTGCCTTTTACTGAAGCGGAAATCGAAGCTGATCCAAATCTGCGACGTCTGCAACTGGAAGAGTAGGATTGGTGGATAGCCCTATTTTGCGGCGGGAGGGCCGGCAATGATGTTCAGGCTGGGCATTCTGATTTGCCTCTGTGTGGGTTCGCTCGCTCATGCGGAATCGCGCAAGGTGACGTTGCTGTTCACTAACGATTTTGAAAGTGCGTATGATCCAACAGATGCATTCTGGCGTGAAGATATAGAGCATATTGGTGGTGTGGCTCAGTTAGCGTCGCTGATTGAACAGGTTCGAGCAGAAGAAGAACTCGTGTTCCTGTTTGATGCGGGCGATATTTTCACCGGCACGCTGGCAAAACTGACTCATGGGGCGATCTCCTTCGAGCTGATGCTGACAATGGGTTACGATGCCATGGTTATCGGTAACCACGAATTTGAGTACGGCTGGGAGCAGTTTGCCAGGGAAAAGAACCGCGTCCCTTTCCCGGTGCTCGGAGCAAACTTGTATTACCGCGGCACAGAGCATCCCTACGCTCAGCCCTACGCGATCATAGAACGTCAGGGGGTTCGAATTGGTGTGATTGGTATTCTTGGTCAGGACGCGGCCACAGCACTTATTCCCTCTAATATTGCCGGCCTGGAGGTGCGCGATCCCGTCGCTACAACCGCTGCCTACGTAGATCTGTTGCGTGACACAGTCGACCTGATTGTCGTGCTCACCCATCAAGGTATGACCGCGCCGATGCAGACTGATGACGAAGCGGATCAGACCGTACAACGCGGAAATGCTGAAAACCTGGCGCTTGCCAAAGCCGTGCCGGGCATTGACGTTATTTTTGCGGGGCACACGGATGCTGGAACCCGCGACCCCATTGTTGATCCCCATAACGGCACGCTCATTATGCAGACCTATGGTCAGGGCCAGCATTTGGGATATCTTCAGATAGAGCTGGAAGATCAGGTGCCCGCACCCGGCAAGGTTTTGCGCCACGGGTATTCCGGCAAATTGATCACCGTCGACAGTGATGCCCTGCCTGCCGATGTCCGCATTGCGTCGAAACTCGCGCGTTTTCGTGCTGAATACCCGGAAATCTATGAGCAGATAGGCTTCAGTCGTCAATATCTGCCGCGCCGCTACTATCGGGAATCCGGCTTAGGTAATCTGTTTGCAGATGTTGTGCGTGAGGCCACCGGAGCTGATATTGGCCTGATGCCTTCAGGGGCACTGCGCAAAGACCTTCCTGAGGGTGTGATCCGTCGTGTTGATTTGTTTGATGCGTTTCCCTTTGAGGATCGCGTGGCTAGTGTCACCGTTTCGGGGTCACTGTTAAAGCAGATTGTTGAGCAGGGGCTCAGTCTTACCCGTGGCATCCTGCAGGTCTCTGGAATGACGGTTTGTTACGATCCAGCGGCGAACGCGTTTGAGCGGATACATCAGATTCATATACAAGGTGAGCCTCTTAGAGAAGACAAAACCTATACGTTAGGCACGCTTGAGATTCTGGCACAGGCGGGTGATGCCTATGTTCAGTTTGCGCAGGCGCTGAGCACAGAGATACACCCTGTAAGTTTCGCGGAAGAACTTTCCAGATTCTTTGCAGAACGGACCGTTGTAGAATTGCCGGCTCCCGGACGCCTGAATCCTGTGCCTTGTGGTAAGGCGAGCGTTGAACCCTTTTAAAATCGTGCGGTAAAACAATGTCAGAGAACAAACATCATGAAGTGATCGTTATCGGTGCCGGTGTTTCCGGTATCTATCAGATCAAATGTCTGCTTGATGCAGACATCGATGCCGTTGTGTTGGAAGCAGACGACAATCTCGGCGGCACCTGGTACCGAAATCGTTACCCAGGCGCACGCTTTGATTCAGAAAGCTATACGTATGGTTATTCTTTTTCCAAAGAATTGTTGGATGAGTGGCATTGGCAGGAGCGATTCTCTTCCCAGCCGGAAAATCTGCGATACCTGAACTACGTCGCCGATAAATTCAACCTGCGTCGCCATATGCGCTTTGACGACAAGGTGGAATCAATGCATTGGGACGAAGAATCGCGGCTCTGGCATCTGCAGCTTGAGCAAGGTGGGTCTTATACCGCTCGATTTGTGATAACCGGAATCGGTGTCTTGTCGGTGCCTACGCTGCCTCGCTATCCGGGTATGGACACGTTTTCTGGCGATGCTTTTCATACGTATTGGTGGCCAAAAGAAGCGGTACCTTTAGAGGGGCGTCGGGTAGGCGTGATCGGTACAGGGGCGACGGGTATTCAGGTCATCAGTGAGATTGCTGACAAAGTTGGTGAGCTTACCGTTTTCCAGAGGCGACCTAACTGGAGCACTCCGCTGAATAACTCACCCATTTCTATTGCAGAGATGGCTGACATTCGCGCCCGATACGACGAAATTTTTGCCAATTGCGCAGCCTCGCCAAATGGTTTTGAACATGTCCCCGACAGCCGGGGTTTTTATGCCCTCACGCATGAACAACGCGTGGCATTTTGGGATGAACTCTACGACAAACCTGGTTTTGCCATTCTCGCAGGCAATTTTCCGGAGATCTTTTTTGATGAAGCGGCCAACCAAGAAATGTCTGATTATGTGGCCAATCGCATCCGTCAGAGGGTCAGCAATCCAGAAGTTGCGGAACAGCTGATCCCTAAAGACCATGGCTTTGGCATGCAGCGTCTGCCTCTGGAGACCCGCTATTTTGAAGCCTACAACCGCGATAATGTGTCGCTGGTGAATATTTCCGAAACGCCGATTGAACGGATGACAGCAACAGGTATTCAAACCGCAGCAGCCCACTTTGATCTTGACGTGCTTGTCTACGCAACCGGCTTTGACGCCATCACCGGTGGCTTTGACCGGATAAAGATCACAGGTGTAGAAAATCAGACCCTCAAGCAGAAATGGCGTGATGGGCCAAGTACTTTTCTTGGTGTTCTGACCCATGATTTTCCGAACCTGCTGATGGTGGCCGGCCCACAGAGTGTCTCTGGGTCTACAAATTTTCCCCGCGCGATCGAAGGCGGCGTGAACTGGGTAACGGACCTGCTGAAACACGCACGTGCCGCAGGACACACACGAATAGAAGCGCAATCCGAAGCTGAGCAAGGGTGGGTGGAAGAAGTGGTGCGCGCCCACGAGAAGATGCTGGCCAGGCGCAGCCAAGGTTGGTTTACTGGGTACAATTCTAATGTCAGCGGACACGAAGCGGGCACGGTACGTTATCAGGCCTACTTCGGCGGTGGTCCCAAATACGCAAACCTTCTGGCGCAGTGTGCGGCAGAAGGTTATCAACAGATCGATATGAATTAACAGGAAACGACATAACATGACTGTTCAAAAACGAAGCATCGGTGGCACTGCGGTTCACCCCATTGGATTAGGCTGCATGAACCTCAGTCATGCTTATGGGCCTGCGCAGGAACACAAGGATGCGGTAGCTTTTCTGCAACGTGCTATCGACATCGGTTACGATTTTCTCGATACCGCCACCATCTATGGCATGGGTAACAATGAAAAACTCATTGGTGAAGCACTGCACGGACGCAGAAGCAGTTTTTTACTGGCAAGCAAATGTGTCATGGGTTTTAAAGATGGCAAGAGATGGCTCGATGGCAGCCCTGAAGCGATCAAGAAGGCCTGTACAGCGAGCCTTGAGCGTCTGCGCACCGACGTCATTGACCTCTACTATATGCATCGCCCTGATCCCAATGTGCCGATAGAAGATTCTGTCGGGGCCCTTGCTGACCTGGTCAGTCAAGGCAAGATACGCATGATCGGTTTATCGGAAATGTCCGCCGAAACGATAAAGAAGGCCCACGCAGTTCATCCCATTTCGGCGGTGCAGTCAGAGTATTCATTGCTCACGCGTAATCCTGAAATTGCGGTGCTGCAGGTCTGCCAGGATCTTGGCATCACCTTTGTGCCTTTTTCCCCTGTTGGACGCGGGTTTCTTGCGGACGCTCCCCTGAAGCCAGACGAATACCATGAGAGTGATCTGCGCCGCACGTTTCCTCGCTATAGCGAGCCTCACTTTTCGCAGAATCTGGCGTTGTTAGATATTGCCAAAGCCCAGGCGAAGGCTCTGAACTGTACGGTTGGTCAGCTGGCGCTGGCCTGGTGTCTGGCGCAGGATAAAACCTGTGTGCCAATACCGGGCACGACCAACCTGCAACATCTGGAAGATAACTTCGCAGCAGCGCAGATCAACCTGCCTGCTGATGTGCTGGCTCAACTGAATGCAGACTTTGCCCCGGAGGCAGTATCCGGGTTACGGTATTCACCTCCGGCTCAGGCGACGGTGACCACCGAGCGCTACGAGTTTGAAATGCAGGCTTAGAGAGATCGAGTGGGCGCTAACTCGATTTTGGCTCTAAGTCCTCTTTAACAAAGTCTTCTTTAACAAAGTCCTCTTTAACAAAGTCTTCTTTGTAC
>CBDUMB010000117.1:0-8099 GCA_965368205.1 uncultured Pseudomonadaceae bacterium
CTTTTCTGGGTTGGCGTGGCATAAGAGTCACGTTGGATCACCCGGAAATTTTCCTGGTGCAGGTGCGTGCCATGATCAAGGCGAATGCCGGCCTCGAAGGTGTGCTGCGTATCATGTTGCCCATGATTTCCAGCGTGGGTGAATTGCGTGCCGCCAAAGTCCTGATCCATCAGGCCTATGATGAAGTGGTCGAAGAAGGCACTGATGTAAAAATGCCTGAGATTGGCGTGATGGTTGAAGTCCCTGCGGCGGTTTACCAGGCACGCCTGCTGGCCAAAGAGGCCGACTTTCTGGCCGTAGGCTCCAACGATTTAACCCAGTACATGCTGGCGGTAGACCGGAACAATCCGCGTGTGGCCGAGCTCTATCAGGATGTTCATCCGGCGGTTATCGGCGCATTGCGTGAGGTCGCAAGAGCGGCGCACGCGGAAGGTACCGGCCTTGGTATCTGTGGCGAGTTTGCCGGCACACCGGCAGGCGCGGTGTTACTGATGGCCATGGGATATCACGTACTCTCCATGAACGCGACGCACCTGCCCAAGGTGAAATGGGTGATACGCCAGATCAAACGCTCTGATGCGCGCCGTATGCTTGCCCGTGTTTTGAAGATGGAGACGGCAGAAGAAGTGCGTACCTATATGCATCAGCAGTTAAGTGATGCGGGTCTGGCGCGGGTATTGCCCCACCATCAGCAGCAGTGAACATTTGCAGGAACCGTTATTGTCAGGTTTTGCGGATATATTCCGCGATGACAAAATCTGCAGAGTGACGCTCATCAGCCGCATGCTCAACACGGCTCACACAATCCCATTGGTCTAAATCAAAATCCGGGAAAAACACGTCTCCTGTCGGATGCCCGGACACATGGGTGACATAGAGCTTGTCCGCCAGCGGCAGGCATAGACCATAAATGTCCGCGCCGCCGATAACCATCAGTTCATTCTGACCGTCAATCAGACACTGTTGCTCAGCCAGCGCCAGAGCATCATCAAGGCTGTGTACAACCCTGGCCCCTTCACGCTGCCAGTTCAGGTCACGGGTGAGGACGATATTGGTGCGACCTGGCAAAGGTGCTTTCATCGACTCCATGGTTTTGCGACCCATCAATACGGGTTTGCCCATGGTGGTGCTCATGAAATGGCGCATGTCGGTGGGCAGGCGCCAGGGCAGGGAATTGTCGCGGCCGATAACACGGTTCTCCGCCATCGCCCATATCATGGAGATAAGCAAAGGCGTTATACCGCGATGGGTGCTTTGATGACGCCGTGGCTCTGATAGTTTTCCAGCTTAAAATCGTCTAATTGAAAACTGAAAATATCTTTTACCTCGGGGTTCAACATCAGCGTGGGTAACGGCATTGGGCTGCGCTGAAGCTGCTGATCCGCCTGTTCGAGATGATTGGCATACAGGTGAGCATCGCCAAAGGTATGTACAAAATCGCCCAGTTCCAGGTCCGTGACCTGAGCAATCATCATGGTCAACAAAGCGTACGAGGCGATGTTGAAAGGCACACCCAGAAATATATCTGCGCTGCGCTGGTACAGCTGGCAGGAGAGTTTATTGTCCGCCACATAAAACTGAAAAAGGGTATGGCAGGGCGGTAACGCCATGTTGTTTACCTCAGCCACATTCCATGCACTGACAATATGTCGCCGACTGTCCGGATTCTCTTTAATGCTGTTGACCACCTGTTCAATCTGATCAATGGTTGTGCCGTCCGGTGTTGGCCAAGATCGCCACTGTGATCCGTACACCGGACCCAGTTCGCCGTTTTCGTCAGCCCACTCGTCCCAGATGTGCACGTTGTTTTCGGTCAGATATTTGATATTGGTGGAGCCGGATAAAAACCACAGCAGTTCATGGATAATGAGGCGCATGAACACTTTCTTGGTGGTCACCAGGGGGAAACCTTCGTTCAGATCGAAACGCATCTGGTGACCAAAAATGCTGTACGTGCCGGTACCGGTTCGATCGCCTTTGAAGGTGCCGTTTTCGCGCACATGGCGCATAAGATCCAGATACTGTTGCATTGTTGGCGTCGTTGCTCGTTCGAGATTTACTTAAGTTGTGGAGTCGCCGCTGTTTTTTGAGAGCGTGACCAGACCACTAACAGAATACCAGCGATCACCATCGGGATCGATAACATCTGCCCCATGCTGAGCCATTCGAACAGGACAAAACCAATGTGTGCATCTGGTGAACGGAAAAACTCTGTGCAGAAGCGAAACGTGCCGTAACCCATCAGGAACACGCCAGCCACAAAACCGGCGGGTTTCGGTTTAGCGGACACAAACCAGACCAGCAGGAACAGCAGCAGACCTTCAGTAAACGCCTGGTACAGAGGTGATGGATGGCGTGCCACACCTTCCCACTGGCCCACACATTGAGGGTTCAGCGCGATGACATTCTGACAGGGGTAAATCAGGCCAAAGGCGCTGTCAGTCACCCGACCCGGTAACTCGCCGTTAATGAAATTAGCGAGGCGTCCGAAACCAAGGCCAATAGGAGTGAGCGGCGCGAGAAAATCCAACACATCAATCCAGCGTCGCTGGGTCTTGCGCGCCAGCAGACCAACGCCGCAGATAGAACCGATCAACCCACCATGAAAAGACATGCCGCCTTCCCACATGCGCAGCAGGTATAACGGGTCAGACGCAAAGACGTCGAAGTTATAAAACAACACGTAGCCGATCCGCCCGCCAAGGACTGCACCCATGGCGCCGTAAAAAACCAGGTCCGAAACCTGCTCAGCTGTCCAGCCGCCCGGGTGAGTTTGCGCTCGACGTTTACCTAACCACCACACCACAAAGAACCCAGCCAGATAAGACAAGCCATACCAGCGTATCGCCAGCGGCCCCACGGCAAAAATAATTGGGTCTATCTCGGGGTAGTACACGATGGAAAATCTTGACCGGGAAAAGCGCGCAGCTTAACCCAATGGCTGTGACTGTGTGATCTTTTTTCACCCCTGGTACACTCACCGGCCGCCCACTACAACGCTTTTCGATTATGTGTTTGATTCTGTTTGGCTACCGCGTATCTGCGCAGATGCCGCTTGTGGTGGCAGCAAATCGAGATGAGTTTCATCAGCGTGAAAGTGCTGCTGCACAATTCTGGCAGGACCACCCCCAGGTGCTGGCCGGCCGCGACCTGGTGGCTGGAGGGACCTGGCTGGGGGCGACGCTGAACGGCCGGTTTGCTGCGCTGACTAACTTTTCCGGCCCCGATGATTCACCTGCGCCCAAGTCTCGCGGGCTCCTGGTGCAGGATTTTCTGACCGGCACCGCACCGGCTGCGCACTACGCGCACAATATTCATGGGCTCGACTACGCGGGTTTTAATCTGCTGCTGTTTGATGGTACCGAGCTGGTTTACACCTCAAACAAAAGTGCTACACAGGTACTGGAGCCTGGCTACTATGGGTTGAGCAACGCTGAGTTGGGCGCTCAGTGGCCAAAATGTGTACGCGGTGCCCAGGGCCTGAAGCATATTGTGCAGGAAGATTTTGATGCGGCTGATCTGGTTGGCTTGCTGCACGACAGTGATATACCGCCAGACGAAGACCTGCCTCATCGTGGCCGTCCTATTGCCCTCGAGCGTCGTACGGCATCTTGTTTTATTGTCGGTGATGAATACGGCACACGTGCCAGCACCGTTATTGTCATGTCTGCGGATAATCTGAAGTTTACTGAGCAAACTTATCTTGCCGGCGGCGTCAGCGCGGGCCTGGTAGATTATGACTTACCCATTTGAACAACATGAAGAGGCTGCTTAATGGATACATCGCTTAGCGGAAAAACGGCTCTGGTCACGGGTGGTAGTTTAGGTCTGGGCAAGGCGATGGCTCAGACCTATTACGAAGCCGGTGCTCGGGTTGCGATTCTGGCCCGTCGCCAAGAGCCACTTGATGAAGCTGTTAGAGAAATTTCGGCTGCCAGCGGTGGAGAGATAGCAGCGTTTACGTGTGATGTCAGCGATGCAAAGAGCATCATCGCCACGCACAAAGCGGTTGTAGAACGTTTCGGGGCTGTGGACATTCTGGTCAATAACGCCGGGCAGTCAGCGGCTAAACCCTTTGTTGATATTACAGATGAGGATTGGCAGAACGATATCGATCTCAAGTTGATGGCAGCAGTACGCCTGACGCGATTAGTCTGGCCACACATGCAGGCGCAGTCCTGGGGTCGCGTGATCAATCTGCTGAATGTTTATGCCAAAGTGCCGGATGCGCGTACCGCGCCAACGTCTGTGACGCGTGCGGCGGGCATGGCGTTAACAAAGGTGCTGGCGGCGGAAGGTGCACCACATAACATTCTTGTCAACGCGATGCTGATTGGTTTTATTAAAAGTGATCAGATTCAACGCCAATATGATGCAGCCCATAGAGAAGAATCCTTTGACGAGTTTGTTGCCAGGGCTGGTCAGCGCTTACCGATGGGCCGCATGGGTGAAGCGCATGAGTGCGCTAATCTGGCGCTTTTCCTGGCCAGTAACGCCTCGTCTTATATCACCGGCTGCGCAATTAATATGGATGGCGGGTTATCCAAGGTGGTTTAAACCGGGTTTATTCGACTTTTAGAGCCGCGATGATCTGACCATTACAGGGCAGGTCGCGCCAGTTCTCGTTGGGTATCTGTACCAGCCCTGTATCCGCCACGTAACGCCAGAGCGCTTGCGCCGAATCCGACTCATTTCGCATCAGCACACCTGGCAGCTGTTCTGCTACCTGACGGATGTGGGTAAGTTCAGCATTGGCGCGATTGATGTCACACGACCCCCGGGTTAATGATCGCAGCGTCGCTGTAGCAGCGTCTGCGGGTAACGCGGATATTCGAAATGCACTGGTCGGGCCCTGCATATCAATCAGCTCGATAAAGTAATGCTGCCCGCAGATGTGACACTCAACAAATGCATCTGCCAGAGTCACTGTGGCGTCTGTGACCAGCAGCACTTGCAGGTCTGGATGTTGGGCTAAATGTGGACATATTTTGGCTGTCGACATGGTTTTTGTTAACGTGGCGCGTTGCTGTAATTCAGGTACGACAGATCATGTCTCCTTTTATCGATCAAATGAAGCGCCTGGTTCTGGCGATTCTGTTCATGGGCATAAGTGCACTGGCCTGGGGACAGGACTTTGTGCCCATACCACCCAGTATCGCGACGTTTAATGTACCCCCGCTGCCCCAGGCAACCGCAGATCGACTGTCCAGGTACGCCAATACCCGGGGTGCATCTGTGGCTGGCTGGCAAGGCGATCAGCTGCTGATCTACACGCGGTTTGCCAATGCCACGCAGTTGCATCGTGTGGCCAGGCCGCTGGCGTATCGCGAGCAGCTGACGTTTTTGAAAGAACCCCTGGGTGCGGTGTATCTGCCACGTGGCGGGGCTACAGATACGGTCATGCTGAGCTGGGACGAAGGCGGTTCAGAATTTGATCAACTGTTTCTCTATGACATGAAAAGTGGCTCTGCCAAACGTGTCAGTGATGGCCGTTCGCTTTACACCGGCGTTATCTGGGCGCCAGACAATCAGAGTTTTGTTTATGTCAGCACCAAACGCGATGGGCGTAACTGGGACATCTACCACCAGGACCTGAACGGCAACGACAAACCCTTGATGCAACCTGAAACTGGTTATTGGTCTGTTAGAGACTGGTCAGCGGACGGTAAGCGGCTACTGGTCAAAGACCGACTATCCGTGAACGAATCAAAGTTTTACGAGCTGGATATTGCAACAAAGAAACTCACCCCTATTCTTGGTCAGGATGGCGGTGTGTCGATAGAACAGGCCCTCTACGATGGTCGTGGGGGCGTGTATTTCACTTCGGATCAGGGCAGTGAATTCCTGCGCCTGAAATACCTGGACCTGGCGACCGGAAATATTGAAGTTGTGAGTCGCGACATTAACTGGGACGTGGAAGGATTTGGTTTGTCGCCGGATTACAGCAAACTGATGTTTGTCGTCAACGAGGCAGGGCTGTCCAGTCTCAAAGTCTGGTCGCTGCCCACCCGTAAAGCCATTGCCTTGCCACAGCTGCCGGCGGGCATTGTTGCTGCAGCCAGTTTTTCCCCGGACAGCAGCAGGATTGCATTGACCCTCAACAACGCCACAACGCCATCAGACGTTTTTGTGGTAGATACCTCTCAACAAGACCTCACACGCTGGACCCACAGTGAACTGGGCGGTTTAGCCGCGAACAGGTTTGTTGAGCCCGAGCTGATCAGCTTTCCCAGTTTTGATGGTCTCGAAGTGCCTGCTTTTATTTACCGACCAAACACACCAGGCCCACATCCTGTTGTCATTTCAATCCATGGTGGGCCCGAGGCGCAATACAGGCCCTATTTTTCGACCACCGTGCAGTCATATGTTAACGAGATGAACGTGGCGTTGATTGCGCCAAACGTGCGGGGTTCAAAAGGATACGGTAAAAGTTATCTCAAAATGGACAATGGCAAACTGCGCGAGAATTCTGTCAAAGACATTGGCGCGCTGCTGGATTGGATAGACAAACAGCCAGACCTGAACAACCAGCGCGTTGGTGTGGTTGGCGGATCTTATGGGGGCTATATGGTGTTGGCTTCCATGGTCAAATACGGCAAGCGACTGACGGCTGCAGTGGATTCGGTTGGTATATCTAATTTTGTCACGTTCCTGGAAAACACTCAGGCCTATCGCCAGGATATCCGCCGTGCTGAGTATGGTGATGAGCGCGATCCGGATATGCGCGCGTTTCTGCAGAGTATCTCGCCGCTCAATCACGTTGATAAAATGGTCACACCGATCATGATATCTCAGGGCGCTAACGACCCGCGTGTGCCGGCATCAGAAAGCGAACAGATGCGCCTTGCTCTGGAGGCCCAGGGAACACCGGTCTGGTATGTATTAGGTAAAAATGAAGGTCACGGTTTTGCTAAAAAAATTAATCGTGACTATGACCGGGCAGTTAGATTTGCCTTTCTCGAATCTTATCTGAGGGCTGAATGAGTAATGGAAAGCTGGGGTTAGCTGTAAACCCGATGTCAGGACGCGATGTGCGACGCCTTGCCGCACGCGCCACAAATATGACCCATGAAGCCAAACGCGACATTGTCGCGCGGGTCGCTGCTGGCGCTGATGCCGTTGGTGTGACCGACATTTACATCACCAAAGAGCCTTTTCAGATATCTTCCATGGCGCTTGCCAACATGGGGCTCAAAGCCAACGTGCATATGGTTGAACATCCTCTGGCCAATGATGCAATAGACACAGAACGCTCCATGGCCATGTTTCGTGAAGCCGGTTGCAATACATTTGTATCGTTGGGGGGTGATGGCACCAACCGCGCCATTGTTCGCGGCGCTCCGGACATCGATCTGGTGCCGCTGTCTACCGGTACCAATAATGTTTTTCCGGTGCTGGCGGAACCGACCGTGGCGGGTATTGTTGCGGGTTTGAACGCCTGTGGAAAACTGGCGGATGCAGAAGCCAATGGTTTGAAACAGCGGGTTAAAGTACTGCATGTAAAAACCCCCCACGCTGAAGACGTAGGTCTGATCGATGCAGTGCTGTTACGTCGAGATCACGTCGGTAACCTGCTGCCTTTTGACGCCCAGCGTCTTGGGCGCATGCTGCTGACGCGCGCAGAGCCTGCGTCCATTGGTATGTCACCAATAGGCGGTTATCTCCATCCGGTTTACGCTGAAGATGACTATGGCCTCGCGGTGACTATGGACCCGGATGGGCAGCCGGTACTGGCACCCTTGTCGCCGGGATTATTCCGGGAAGTAGGGGTGACTGCGGTAGAACGGGTAGCTTTTGGTGAAGAAATCACGATGGACGGCCCAGGCGTTATTGCCCTGGATGGCGACCGCGACCACAAACTTGTTGAGGGTGAAAGCGCTACTGTGTGTATCCGCCGTGATGGTCCCTGGGTAATCGATATAGAGCGCACCATGCGCTGGGCGGTATCACAAGGTATCATGGCGCCTTCCAGTTTCATGTCATAAGAACAATCATGATCGTAAAACCTCGTATTCGCGGCTTCATCTGTACCACTGCTCATCCAACTGGCTGTAAAGCCCACGTTGATCAGCAGATAGCTTATGTAAAAGACCAGGGCG
>CBDUMB010000118.1:0-8090 GCA_965368205.1 uncultured Pseudomonadaceae bacterium
ATCGGGATCACACGGGCGTTGTGGATCATTTCTGTCACCAGCAGAATGTGGTTGGGGGTCTGAACGATGCGAAGATTGTTGTTATATGCACTTGGTGACAACGGTGGACCTGCATTGAATCCTGCGAGACAGCGTTCAGACAAGCCAAGAGATTCGGGACCTGCAGGACGAAACGTGCTCGGATCAGCGCTGTACGAAAACATGTCACGAACCGGCGCAAGGCGTAGCCGGTTGTGTTCATCCAATTGTTTTTCAGCAGCTGCAGTTAAAGTTGGCAGCCGGCCGTTGGGCGGATCGACAATCAGGGATGTGCGTAGATCGCCGGTGAGTTCTGTGCCCCAGTCGTACCAGATGTTGTTGTATGCACCTTCTATGTCCACGCTTTCGTTTTCGGCTCGATTATCGACGTCCAGACGCTGCAACACCGATGCGCGAAACGCCTGTGCTTCTTCGGGTGTCAATACGGCTTTGTCGCGAAGCTGTTCCGGGCGTTGAAATGGAGTAATGGTGCGAAAATCCCACAATCCTTCGATGCTTGGGTCACCCCAGTGCGTTACTGGCCCATCGGCCCCCCATGCTGTGCCGTGCCCTGAGACAAACAGTATGAGCGTGCAGAGGGTCATCGATATCAAGTGGTAGAAGGAGGTTAGCTTGCTTGGGTTATGAGTGCTCATCAGCATTGAACTCCAAATAGAACAATGTAAGTATACTTAGTTAAGGGATGGAATGCGCAAGTTTCTGTGCCGGGCTGCAGGACGGTAATCTCCCAGCGTTCATTTTTTGGATGTTTGAGAGAGGACGATGATGAATTCGGAATTACCCATATTGGACATTACCGTTGTGGAGCTTGGTACGAGCCTTGCGGCACCCTGGGCCGGTTTCATAATGGGTCAGATGGGCGCCACGGTAATCAAGGTCGAACAACCGGACGGCGGCGACCCGGCTCGTAGCTGGGGTCCGCCCATTGCAGACGAGACATCCGTGATATTTCAGGTTGCCAACAGGGGTAAGCATTCCGTGGTCCTGGATCTGACCAAGACCGCGGACCTTGAAGCTCTCAAAGAAATCGTCAGTCGCCGGGCGGATGTTTTTATTCAGAATCTTCGTCCCGGAGCAGTCGACAAACTGGGATTGGATGCGGGCACGCTGCTCGAAATGCATCCCGAACTGGTTTACTGCAATTTAGGCGCATAGGGCAGTGAGGGGCCATTGGCTGATCGACCCGGTTATGATCCGTTGATTCAGGCGTTCAGCGGAATGGCTTCGGTCACAGGTCCTGAGGATGGAGAACCGTGTCGTGTGGGGGTGCCGGTGAACGATTTTGGGACGGGCATGTGGGCGGTGATGGGTGTGCAGGCAGGTCTGATGCGACGATCACGCACGGGCAAGGGCGGGCTGGTTGACGTTTCGCTGCTGGACACAGCTTTAGGTTATATGTCGCTTTCGTTAACGGCAGCTGCAATAACAGGCAAAGCTCAGGGACGTCACGGATTGGCGGGACCAGGAGGACTTGTCCCCAACGAAGGATTTGAGACCGCAGATGGTGTTCTGATTATTACTGCCGGAACAGATGCACAATTTGCAAAACTGTGCGCTGTGCTTGATCACCCGGAGTGGGCGCAGGACGAAAGATTCAACACTGCGGGTGGGCGTCATCGTCACGCATCGCTTTTGCGGGAACTCCTGAGCGCTTCGCTCGGCACGCGTACGCGCGCCCAATGGATGGAGTTGCTGGATGCCCGGGGCGTGCCTAATTCTCCGGTTTTTGCACCGCTTGAGACGCTTGAGCACCCGCAAACCCAGGCTTGTGGAATGATACAGGCGGGTAGTGATGGCGGTGCGCCGCAAATCAGACTGCCGATTAAACTCGATGGAGAACGATTCTTGCGTTCGTCTCACGTGCCGAAACCAGGCGAACACAATCATCTGTATTTAAACGGTGCAAATCCTGCCAATAAACGGTAGCCGCGAGATCACGACAGCATCGAAATGGCAGGCCTTTTCCCCTGCAGCAGAGCTTCGCCGATCAGGCGCGCCTTGTAAGGCTTAGGATCGTGCAGCGTCAGCGTTCTCGCGTCCCGCCAGAAACGGTCCAGTCTTTGTTCTGCGAGCGTCGAGCGAGCACCAGTGGTCTGGAAAATGTCCTGACATACCCGCAGAGCGACTTCGGTAGAAACCACTTTGGCCTGTGCCACCAGCACTGCAGCCTGGGCACGCAGATCCGCGATCGCCTCGGTTGACAGGTCTTGTTGCAAAGCATCGTTTACTTTGTTGACCTTAAGTGCCGCCTGTGAAACCAGCGCTTCGGCGGCGGAAGCATAAGCCTGCAGGGTGCCGATTTCGGTGAGGATGTAGGGGTCTTCTACGGCGTGTGCCACATTGCTTTCCATCCACGGGCGCGCGTTGGTGCGGACGTATTCGGTGGCGCATGTCAGCGCGCCCTTTGCCATACCCACATACATGGCCGAGAAACCAAGCTGATAAATCGGGCCGATCACGCTGCTGTCTGGCAAGTTCAGTATGTCGATGCCATTCAGCAGATTGGCGTGCGGGACGTACAGATCTCTGAATTCGATACCGCCACTGCCTGTGCCTCCCTGGCCCATCGTGCTTCAGTTGTTCTGGATGGTGATACCCTGCGCATCCGCCGGTGTGATCGCCACACCAAGTGTGTCGTGATGACGACCAAATACCAGCAACAGATCTGCTGCTGGTGAGCCTGTGGTAAAGAACTTCCGGCCATTGATCGAGACGCCGTCCTCAGTGTCCTCAAACACTGTTTCAAATGTGTGCACTCGATTGGAGCCTTTCTCCGATGTGGCGTTGCCGATAAACAGGTCGTCATTTACGACGCGACTCAATACATTTGCGACTTGCTCCGGTGAGCCGAATTCGATGAGTGTGGAAACCATGGCCGAATGTACAGCAAGGACTTGCGCAAGCGATGGGAAAGCTTCGGCAATCTGTTGGGTAATCGCTATGCTGCCCGCTGCGGTGGCGCCGAATCCGCCCAGCTTTTCCGGGACAGTCAGCTTCATGAATCCTGCCTCCTTGAGTGCCTTAATTTCCTGATGCGGGAATTCGCAGGCTTCGTCTCGCTCGGGGTACGCTGCGGCGAAGTCTGGGAGCAGTTCGCCAAGCCTTGTTTTAAGTTCGCTCAGGTTATGGGCAGGTGATTTGGCTTGTTTGGTCATGTTGCTATTCCCTGTGTGCACAAGTTTGAAGTTGAGGCTGGCTGCGCCTGAGGGCTATGAGATTTGAAAACCAGAGTACCCGTTTTCGGCACAGGAACGGCCATTTTCCAGATAGATTCTTACGCCTGGGTGAAACAATAGTTCGCGCCGCTTGCCGGGTACATTGGCGCCCATGTACCAAGACTGGGCCCGTGACAGCAGCGTCATCTCCGACATGTCGTGCATGTGCTGGCCCCAGGACGAGGCGGCCTCATCAGTTGCCTCAATACGGACAGCACCTTCATTGCGCAGGTGGTTGAGACAGGACACTACCCATTCGCCTTGTACTTCGGCACAAGTCGGTCCATTGCAGAATGCCGTCGGACTTTGTGGACCATAGAGTATGAGCATATTGGGAAAGCCAGGCACGCCGTACCCCAGGTGGGTTTTCACGCCGTTTGCCCAAGCCTCGGTGAGGGACTGGTTTCTCGTGCCTCGAATGTCAATTTGCGCAAAGCCGCCGGTGCCTGCGTCAAATCCTGTGGCCAGCACCAAGACGTCCAGCGCATAGCTTTCATCTGCGCACTGAACGCCCTGAGGGACAACCGCAGAAATAGGCGTTTCACGCAGATCCACGAGCTTCACGTTTGGTTGATTGAACAATTCATAGTAGCCCTGTTCCAGCGATGGACGCTTGCTGCCAAACGGGTGTGGTGGTTCTGTTGGGGCGAGTTTTTCTGCCAGCACTGGGTCCTTCACCCGAGCCCGCGTTTTGTCACGCCAGAATCGATAGGCTTCCATATTGGAATCCTCGTTGTACAGAATGTCTGCAAAGGTTCCCGCCCAGAAGCTGAATCCGCCACGCTGCCAGGCATCTTCAAACACCGCCTGGCGTTCTTGCGCCGATGCTTTCATTGCAGATCGCGGATCGGGCACGAGATCGTAGAACGAAGAGTTCCCGTTATTTCGGCGTCGGAAAATCTCTGGGTAATCGCGCTTCATCGCCGCCGTATCCTTCGTAGTATAGCGGCGTTGCTGCATGGGTAGAGCAAACATGGGCGTGCGCTGGAAGACTGTTGTGTGGGCGGCCACTTTCGCGGCTTCCTGAATGACCTGCACGCCGCTTGCGCCAGTACCGATTACACCGATGCGTTTACCGGTGAAATCAACCCCGGCTTTGGGCCAGTGTGCAGTATGATGGCAGGGGCCGGAGAAGCGCTCCAAGCCTGGCAGATCCGGCGTATAGGATTTCGCGGCAAAGCCGAGACAGGGAATGAAGAATTGAGTGCGTACCTCGTGGCCGTCTGCGGTACGGATTAGCCAGTTGTTGTGCTCACTGCTGAACTCGGCCGCTACTACGCGGGTGTTGAAGCGAACATCCCGGCTGATGTCTAACTTCCGATCGACATGGCGAAAGTATGCAAGCAATTCCTCTCCGGAAGGGAAGCGTTCGGTCCAGTTCCAGTCTTTCCACACCTCTTCCAGAGAAAATTCGTAATTTGGCACATGAGAGTCGACCCTGGCGCCAGGGTAACAGTTCCAGTACCAGATGCCGCCAAGCTCAGGGGCGGCATCGAATATGCGTACGGAATACCCTTCCTCGCGCAACCTGTACAGTTGATAAACACCGTTGAAACCTGCGCCGACAATCAGTGCATCCAGCACCTCGTGCTCACTTTCAATCTTATCTGTACTGTTCTGATCCATGCGGTTCTCGTATCGTTGTTATGCTTACAAAATTTAACAGAAACGAAGATGTACGTCATCCGTGAGTTACGGTTGAGACGGGGTCTGCGCCTGCAGCATACTTTGGCTCTGCCAGCAGCAAAGTATCACCGGCGCTCTTTCACCGGCGCTCTTTCACCGGCGTTGGGGAACGCAGAATTTTACAAATGTAAGCCCCTGCCGTTACTTGAGTGGTATGTGTTCACCGCTGTCTAACCCGGATGGCATCGACTTCGGGGTCGTGCTTACGCCAGATCAGGACGGTCGGGCGTCCACCACGTAACTGTGTGCGAAACCATAAATGAAAGTACAATTGTCAAGTCAGAAGCGTTTTGGGAGCGGGGTATGAATGAGCAGGTCGAAGCCTTTAAAAGGCTGTTGGCGGAGAGTCTGCACCGAATACCATGTTGTATCTCCATGGCGGTGGGTACGTAGTTGGTTCATTAGCTACACATCGCGGGCTGGTCGCGAATATCGCCCGTGCAACCGTCGGCAAGGTGCTTGCGATCGATTATCGTCTGGCGCCTGAGCATCCTTTTCCGGCCGCAGTTGATGATGCGGTTTCAGCTTACCGATGGCTGCTGAACAATAATCACGAGCCGCAAAATATAACCTTTGCCGCGTACCTGGCCGGGGCGTCTCCCAGGGACTCGCTGGTTGCACCTATTTATGGTGACCTGAAAGGATTGCCACCACTACTCATTCAAGTCGGCACCGCGGAGACACTATTGGACGATGCTCGGCGCTTAGCAACACGTGCAATTGCCGATGGGGTCGTTATCGACTATCAGGAGTGGCCGGACATGGTTCACGTTTTCCAGCACTTTGCGCCAATGATCAATGAGGGTTATGCGGCCATTGAGCGGATTGGTGCTTTTGTGCGCCATCACACATATACGTGATATACTTCTGTTAGTTAATGTAAGCATAATTACTATGAAGCAGGGATCAAAAAGATTCCTTCAAGTTACAGCTGAGGAGAATTTGCCATGAGCGAAGCATTAGATAATGAGCTCGAAAACTCTGTCATGGACCTGAGAGACACCATGCTTGGCCGCGATCCGTACACGATTCCCCTGGATGAGATAGATGTGGCTCAGCCAGCGTTATTTCAGGCTGATGCATTCTGGCCCTTTTTCGACCGTCTGCGAAAGGAAGACCCGGTTCATTACTGCAAAGAGTCGCAGTTTGGGCCGTTCTGGTCGGTGACCAAGTTTAACGACATCATGGAGGTGGAAGGTAATCCCCGAGTTTACTCTTCGGCCGACGGCATCAGCATTGCGCCTGTAAACACCTCAGCTCTGCCGGTGGAAATGTTTATCGCCATGGATGAGCCGAAACACGGAGAACAGCGCAAGACCGTTCAGAACGTGGTTGCACCGAAAAACCTGGCTGAGCTCGAACCGCTGATCAAAGAGCGGGTCGGTACCATTCTGGATTCGCTGCCCGTTGGCGAAACGTTCAACTGGGTAGACAGGGTGTCGATAGAGTTGACCACGCAGATGCTGGCAACGCTGTTCGACTTTCCGTTTGAAGACCGGCGCAAGCTGACCTTTTGGTCTGATGTGGCGACTACTCAGCCGGGACCGGATGGTCTGGTGAAGACCGTCGAGGAGAGGCGTGACGTGTTACTGGATTGTCTCAAGGCGTTTACAGAGCTCTGGAATGATCGGGTCAATCAGCCGCCGCGAGGGGACCTTATTTCAATGCTCGCTCACGGGGAAGCAACCCGCAACATGCAACCGTATGAGTTTCTCGGCAACCTGATGCTACTGATCATCGGTGGCAATGACACAACACGAAATTCGATCTCGGGTGGGGTCCTGGCGTTGAATCAGAATCCCAATCAGTACAACAAACTGCGAGCAGACCCTGGGTTGATAGCCAGCATGGTGCCGGAAATTATTCGCTGGCAGACTCCCCTGACCTCAATGCGTAGAACCGTGACGGAAGACACCCAGTTGCGAGGAAAGCAGTTCAAGAAAGGTGACAAGGTGGTTATGTGGTACGTGTCGGGTAATCGCGACGAAGAAGTCATTGATCAGCCGTACGAATTCATCATCGATCGCGAGCGGCCACGCCATCACTTATCCTTCGGATTCGGGATACATCGTTGCATGGGTAATCGGCTTGCCGAAATGCAATTGCGTCTGCTGTGGGAGGGAATCATGGAGCGCTTCGACATGGTTGAAGTCGTCGGCGAACCGGTACGTAGTTTATCGACGTTGATCAAAGGCTACACCGACCTCCCAGTCAGGCTTCATCCCAAGAAGGTGGCATGAAACGGAATGCCCGGAAGTAGGACGCGACACACGCCAGCAGGGTCAGTGTCTTGCTGACCTTTGCTTCTGGGTCTGTTCAGCGAGTCAGTTCAAAATCGGCAAAATCCGGGTTCCCCAAAGCAGTACGAAACCGATGCATCGACCATGGCCATGCGGCAGGTACACCATTATCATCCAGGTACCAACTTTTGCACCCGGACACCCATACCGTATTCGTCGTTGCCTGTACTCGTTCCGCTTCGAATCGCTCAGCCGCCTCAGATTTAGGTGCAAATGCGGTATAATCGCCAGCCTGCAGTTCATCCAGGAGTTTCATGAAAAAATCGAGTTGGATGTCTGCAACGTCAATCAGTGAAAAATTGCCGACAGGGCCATTGGGGCCATTGAGCATGACGAGGTTGGGAAAATCCGGTGCGCATACCGATAAATAGGCAGATGGCCGATCGGCCCATGCTTCTTCCAGCGTTTTACCGTTGCGTCCAATGACCTCGATTGGGCGCAGGAACTGATCGGCTTTAAAGCCCGTCGCGATTACCAGTACGTCCAGTTCATGCAATTTCCCGTCTGCGGTACGCACTCCGGCAGGTTCGATAGCGCTTATTGTTTCCGTCACCAGTTCCGAGTCAGGATGTTGAATGGCATCGTAATACTTGTCGTCCATGATGAGTCTTTTACAGGCTGCCTGGTAGTTGGGCCGTAGTTTTTCCCGCAACACCGAGTCGCTGACTTTGTTTTCGAGATGAGCCAGCGTGGCCGCTTGAATGTCGGCCAATGCCTGGGGATTTTCACCCACAACGGCTGAGGAAAAGCCATGTTCGAACATCTGCATCTGTTCAGCGCGAATCTTTTGCATCGCTTCCGGATTTTCGCGAAAGTATTGTTTGTCCTGTGCACTGGACGTTGGATTCGG
>CBDUMB010000119.1:0-8087 GCA_965368205.1 uncultured Pseudomonadaceae bacterium
TTCCCCCGTGCGCATCGCTTCGCTGCGTGCAAAACGAATGGCTGCTGCAACCTGTGCTGCAGCAACGTTCAGTCTTTCGGGATTAGCTGACGAGAGCTGGGGATTCACACCAAAGACCACAATGGCCAGCACGAGAATTGCAACCAACACCTCTATAAAGGTAAAGCCTGAGGCTGCTCGTCTGTACCACATAGGCCGCGCGCTCCATCGCGCTGGAAAAGTAAAGGCTTAAGCCTGCCTAGTACGTGTCGAAAGGCACGCCGCGGGAGTCGTTGTTGGTGTCGTTGGCAATGAATTTGCCGGACGTCACATCGTACTTCCAGCCAAGCCCGGGACCATCACCACCCATGGCCAGGTTTCCAGCTGCAGCGTCCGCAGCAGGGATGATCACAATCGCAGCGGATTGAGTAACAGGGTTCGCCGGTATATCGTTTTCTTTAATATATGGACCGTACGGGAAGTTACCACCAACCGGCAACGTACAGGTCTGGCCCTGATCATTGGAGTAGCGGGTAAGTTGATCAATCACCGCTTGTGCTGATTCTGCCGCACCTGTGCCTGCCGCACCGCCGGTACAGGTACCACCGGTACTGGCTAGCAAACCCGGGTATTCACCATGTTGCTGACGATACAGGTCCATTGCTGAACGCAGGCCCGCCAGATCAGATTTCAACGCTGACTCTGTCGCTTCTGTTGTGGTGGAAGCAAACTGGGGCACTACAATAGCCGCCAGGATGGCAAGCATGATGGCAACAATGAGCAATTCGACAAGGGTAAAGCCGCGACTGTGCTTTAACTGATTTTTCATTCCTAGAATTCCTTTTCCTTTCCATTCGACACAAAGTGCTGTCGAGACCATACCTAGATACTATAAGGATAGTCTGCGCTGCACGTTTTGCAGGAACAATCGCACAAATTAACGCGCCAAATATTTGACGTTAGCTGACTGCATGTGAAAGCTTGAAAATAGGCAGAATGAGAGAGCTCACAAGAATACCAACCACCACACCCATCACCAGCAACATGATGGGTTCAATCACCTTCGCCAGCCGGTCAAGTTTTTTACCCAGCTCCCGCTGGTAAAATAACGCCATTCGATCAGCGACCAATGCGAGGTTACCTGACTCTTCCGCCGTGGATATCATTTGTTTGGCCAGATCAGGAATAAACTCACTGTTGGAAAACCCTTCGCCAATTTTTCCACCTTCAGTAACAATGGCTTCAACACGAACCAACAGCGCTCGGAACTCACTGTTATCTACAACGTCCCGGCAGGCCTTCAACGCGTCCACAACGGTGACCCCGTTGCTCAGAGATAAACTCAGCACACGCAGAGACTGCACCAGATAAAGTTGCACAAATACCGGGGCAAGCAGCGGCAGTTTTAATTTCATGCGATCTACCGTCGTTCGCCCGCCTTGCGTGCGCAGCCAACGCGCGAGCATGAAACCTACAGCTGCCATACCGGCAACAATGAAATACCACTGTTCGCGCAGGAGATCACTTAGCGCAAGCAACACCAGCGTGGTTGCGGGTAACTCGTCTTTAATGGCCAGAAACAGGGTGCCAAACTTCGGAAAAACAAAAACCAGCACAAAAATCACAACAAGTATCGAAAATGACACCAGAAACGCGGGATAGGTAAATGCGGATACCAGAGTGCTACGGAGTTCTTCTCGCTTTTCTTCCATCTCCAGCAGCTGACCAAGCACCTGGTGAAGAAAACCGCCCCCTTCACTGGCGGCGACCAGACTGACGTAGGTAGTAGAGAACAGCTCGGGATGCTGCTGTAAAGCGTAAGACAACGATTGGCCACTTGATAGCGATTCGTTTATTTCACCAATCACTTTAGCCAGAGCTGGATTACTCACCTGGCCCTGTAACACCAATAAGGCCTGGTGCACGGCCATACCGGTTTCTATCAGGAGCGCAAGTTGCTCGGTAAAAAACATGCGCTCACGACTGGTGATGCCACCACCAAAACGCTTGGCTTTTCGCACCTTATTCGGCGTGTTGCTTTGCTCTTTTACCGGCGGCGCAGTATTTGCTGTGAAGTCTAAAGCCATAGTGAACGACCTACTTGTTAATGACCCTGGCCACTTCTTCAGGTGTGGTTAATTGTTCCTGAACACGCTTGAGACCATCAGAAAAAAGTGATTCGAATGATTGCGCCTCCAGGTATTCGGATAATTGATCGCGGCTCGGATTTGCGACAATCAGACTTTGTAATTCGGGTGTGACGGGCAAGGTTTCGTGAATAGCGATGCGGCCTTTGTAACCCGAGTCATAACACTCGCTACATCCTCGACCTCGGGCAAGACGATGTTTCTTGTCCGGGTCCCAGCCAAATCGCGAGACCAATTCGGGTGAGGCGATGTAGGTGGTTTTGCAGGAGGGGCAAATTGTTCGCACCAGACGTTGGGCAACAACACCGATCAGCGCCGAAGACAGCAGGTAGGGTTCCACACCCATATCGATCATACGGGTGACCGCGCCTATGCTGTCATTTGTATGCAGCGTAGACAGGACCAGGTGACCTGTTAGCGCAGATTGAACAGCAATCTCCGCAGTTTCATGTTCACGTATTTCACCGACCATGATGATGTCCGGATCCTGCCGAAGCACGTGTTTGAGGATTTTTGCAAAGGTCAACCCAATGTGGGCCCGCACCTCATTCTGGTTAATGACATCGAGTTGATACTCCACCGGGTCTTCGATGGTGACAATGTTCTTTTCAATACTTTTCAAATGATTCAAGGCGGCATACAGGCTGGTGGTTTTACCGCTACCCGTTGGGCCCGTAACCAGCACCAAACCATATCCACAGCTCAGCAGTTCTTCGTAGCTGGCGAGGTTTTTGTCGCGCATGCCCAGTTTGCCCAACTCAAGGATGGCGCGATTTTTATCCAGAATTCGCAGCACAATTTTTTCACCGTGCAAGCCCGGCAGGGAACTGAAGCGCAGATCTACCGCGCGACCCTGAGTCATGACCTGCACGCGACCATCCTGGGGCAGGCGCCGCTCAGAGATATCGAGGTTGGCCATGACCTTGAGCCGCGAGATCAGCGCTGGGTGCAGTTCCGCCTTGAGCGTCATCACCTCGTAGAGCACGCCATCAATGCGATAGCGGATTCTGCTTTTATCGCGAAAAGGCTCAATGTGTACATCGCTGGCCCCTTCCCGAACTGCCCGCTGTATCAGGGAGTTAACCAATTTAATAATTGGGCTGCCGGCAGCGGCTTCATCCATGGCATCCAGATCTTCCGGGCGCACACCCTCAACCACTTCGAAGTCGTCATCAACTTCCGAAAAAAGATCCGCACCAATATCTAGATCACCGCCTGACTCGTCACAAACCGCCAGAATGTCTTCTTGTCTGGCAAGAACCGGTCTAACACTGCAACGCGTAAGATTCTCAACTTCCCGCAGGCAGGGTACGTTCTGCGGATTGGTGGTCGCGAGCGTGAGTTCGTCATTAACTTTGAATAGAGGAAAGACCTTCAATCGCTTGATATCACGATGTTCCAAGAGATCGCTGACTGCGGGATCAAACACACCAGGCCTTAGCTTTACATCGGGTATGGACAACTGCGCCGTCAACGCCCCTAACACATCTCGCTCGGTTATCAGACCTTGCTCAATCAGAACTTCGCCGAGTTTCTGATTACTTTCGCGCTGTTTCGTAAGGGCGTCTTTGAGTTGCTCGTCACTCAGCAATCCCCGATCGATCAGAATGTCACCCAAACGCTTGCGACCGCCTGCCGTTGAATCTTCCCCATCACCGCGCGCAACCTGTATCTGATATTCGACCCCGGTTATGTGCAGTATTTCACGCACCAGGGGGCTTACATTATTGACACGCAGGCGCCCGCCTTTGCTGGCGATGCGCCGCTGAATATCGAGCATGGTTTCCAGTGCTCCGCTGCTCAGGGTTTGAATTCGACCAAGATCGAGCAGCAGGCTGTCCTGTTGTTCGTCAATGCATCTACAGGCGGTATCAAAGAGTTCCGCCAGAACTTTTTCGGATAAGTTTTCTAATGGCGTGATATGAGAGCCGGCGCCAACGCGTGAGCAAAGGACGGTGCGGGCAGATTGTTCCGCCAGCGCACTCATCCAGCGTCTCGGACCGACGGCTGCTCCATCAACTCAGCCAGCGCCTCGGTAAAGGGCAGCGGTTTAGCGATGCCATAACCCTGCCCGTAATCCACCCCGAGTTTTCCCAGGCGCTCGAGGATTTTTTCATCTTCAACAAATTCACCGACGGTTTTCAGGTTCATCGTATGACCTACCTGGTTGATCGCCGAGACCATGGTCTCGGCCACCGGGTCAGTACAGATTTCCTTGACGAAGCTGCCATCTATTTTCAGGAAGTCTACTTTCAGTTCTTTCAGATATGAAAAACTGCTCAACCCAGTGCCAAAGTCATCCAGAGAGAACCGGACATTTCGATCTTTAAAAGCCGCTATGAATTCCTGCGCATGGCTGAGGTCGTCAATAGCCGTGGTTTCGGTAATCTCGAAGCAAAGGTTAATACCCGGTACCAAGCTTTTGTCGAGGAGGTCATGGGCAAACGTGACAAAGGAGTGGTCCGAAAGTGTCTGGCCAGCCAGGTTAATGCTCACGAGCATGTCAGGATGTCTGCTCAAGACGCCAGTGCTTTCGATCTGTTCGAGGGTTTTAGTGAGCACCCAGCGATCGATCGAAGGCATGAGGTGGTAGCGCTCCGCTGCAGGCATGAATAGCCCGGGAGGAACCATCTCACCATCTTCCCCGTGCATGCGGAGCAGAATTTCCCCGTGCACGTCTTCTTCATCTCGCAACGGCGCTATGACCTGATAGTACAGTTCAAAACGGTCTAACCGCAGGTTGTCCTGGATATGCCCAACAAGATCCATGTATGACTTGCGGCGAACCAATTCCTCATCATCTATGCCAAAAACACTCACGCCGTTGCCGCCACGTTCTTTCACATATCCACAAGCCACTTCCGCACCAGCGATGGCCGCGGTGACATCCAGGTCGGCAGCAGATATGGGTGCTATACCAATACTGATTTGTGCTTCAATCGCCTTGTCATTATGGTGCAGATCCATACTTTCCACGGCGCTCATTACCTTGCTACAAACAAGTTCAGCAGTATTCGTATCGCAATCGTGCAGTAACACACCAAACTCATCGCCACCAAGACGCGCCACGGTATCTACAGACCGCAGGCTACTTTGCAGAGCTTCAGCGATCGCCGCTATCACCTTGTCGCCGGCATCAAAACCCAGAGTGTCATTGATGACCTGCATGCGATCGACATTCACGACAAACAGCACGCCGCTGGTGCCGACCACTTTCGCTGCCTGAATAGCGCGCGCAACCTGATATTCAAATCCCGACCTTTTCATTAAGCCGGTCAGCGAATCGTAACTCGACTGAACAATTTTTGACGTCTTGCGGGACATGACATCCAGCAGATTTCTATCGTTATTGGTGAATACCGGTTCGGCATAAGAACGCCCGATGATGAGTACACCACTAGCTTCGTTCACACCGCTCAAAATTGGTGCAGCAACAAGTCTGTAAGGCAAACCTGGGGACAAAACGGCACCGAGGTTGTCATTCATGTCATTGATCACCGCAACCTGCTTCGACGCAGTGACCCATTCGTACAGCTGCCCTTCCAGTTCCTTTAAGACTGATTGAACATCCGCTTTGTCAATGCTGGCGTTCGAGTCAAACAGCGTTGCGTTTTTGCCTTTGAGAATCAGTGCGGCAAAAGAGACTTTCATATAGTCGAGACAATTGGAAACCAACGTGACCAGCTGAGTATGTGTTTCTTCGAAGTCCGACGCCTGATCCTGAGTGTCGTAGACAAGGTTCAGCTCTTCGTATCGGTCCGTAAGTTCCTGGGTCAACGCGGTAAGTTCTTCGGCATGGGTCAGTTCCGTATTGATGCATTCCACTAACGGCAACAGAACATCCAGCAGGACTTCTTCAATCGCCTCGGCAGCAGACGGGTGCCAGATCACAACATGAGCGCGCACCTTCTCGGCATGGCCTGTGAAACCAAATACCTCAAATGCCTGCTTCTCAACACGGTAACGTCCCGACTTTGCTACTTGATCCCAGCCAACACAGTGACCTGCTAACGTTCTGATCAGTTCTTCGCTGGCTGCATCGTCCGTGATGTTCACGACCTGGCCCTCGAATATCACTGCGGCAACAACAGGTGCAGGGACCAGATGGCTGATTACATTGAGATAACGTTGCAGATCAATCTGTTGCAGGATTTCACTGTTCATTGTGATGACCTTTTTGCGCTGAGAACTTGATCAATCTGCCCTGTTAAACGCCGCATACTGATGGGTTTTTCCAGAAAATGCAGGTTCTCCATGCCTTGGGCCCATTGCCTGTGTTGCAGGTCGGTAAGCGAAGTCACTACAAAAATGGGAAACGTACGCGCCGGAAACTCCACCTTTAATTGGGCACACAGTTCTTCGCCGGTCATTACCGGCATCTCAATATCGGTGATCAACACATCGGGGATTTGTTCGCGAATACGATGGAGCACCTGTTCGCCATTGGGAAAGGTTTCCACCTCATAACCCTTCCGCTCGAGCGTCATCTTCAATACGCGTATTGGGGCCGGTTCGTCATCTGTCAGGTAGATCTTGGTCATGTTTATATCGCTTGTTGCATGACGCCAGCCTGCTTCCACAGATCAATGTAGAAGCGCGAGCCTTCACCCAGTTCACTTTCCACCCGCATGGAGCCGTGGTGTAACTCGACGATCTGTCGCGCCAGCGCCAGACCAAGGCCATGACCGCTACGATTGTTCATCTGCTCACCTTCTACACGGTAGAACTTTTCGAAAATTTCCGCCTGCGCTTCCTGGGGAATACCAATGCCGGTATCAGCCACGCAGATTGTCACCGCATCAGTGGTCTCGCTCACACTTACGGTGATGGTGCCGCCTGCGTCGGTATACTTGATGGCGTTGGTAAGCAGGTTGCTGATGGCTATACGCAACACATCTTTATCGACCAACACCGGAATAACATCGTTGGGAAGGTCAATTTCAAAATTTAGAACTTTATCCCGGGCGCTACGCTGAAGCGCCTCTGTAGTATCTCGCACAAGGTCGATGAGCTTGATGCGCTGCCGATCCAGTTTGAGCGTACCCATTTCAATCTGGGTCATGCTCAACAGATTGTTGATCAACCTGGCGAGGCGTTCGACTTCATCGCTGATGACATTGGCCGCGTCCAGCTGCAGTTCTCTATTGATCTCTTCTTCGCTCTGCAGTAACTCGCTGTACAAAGACAGCGTATGCAGAGGAGATTTCAACTCATGTGCTAAATGGGCTACAAACTCTTTACGCGTCTGTTGGGCGCGTGCCTCGTTAGAAACATCAAGGAACATCACGAGATAGGTTGGCGCTGCTTCTTCCTCCCCATTTAAACGGTGCACCGAGGCAGACAGACGGGCCGCACCATTAGGTGCATCAAATTGAAACGGCTCTCCTACAAGCGCACCTATGTTGTGCTCGTGTCTGGCAAAATGTGCCTGCAAGTCTGCGTTGATCGAACAGGCTGACAACTTCTCTCCAACAATCTGCTGCGGATCAAGATCGAGGTGAGAGCGCAGCCATTCATTGCCAACACTGACGCAGGCATCCTGATCCAACACCAGCAGCCCAACCGGCAATGAATTCAAAATGGTTTCAAATCGATGCAGGCGATAACCGAGAAACTTCTCCGAGGTCACAAGCTTTGATTTTTCTTCCTTGTATTCCACCATCTGAACCTTGGCCTGATCCAGGAAGTGGTTGAATTGCAGCGCAAACCCGCGAATGTCTCCCGGGGTTGGCGCTGCGACAGAGGTCTTGTTTTGTCCTGCCAATATTTTTTCAAACTCCGCATTCATGTTTTTTAACGGATCCACTTCGCGCCGCAGAAAAAACAGAAACAAAGGTGCCAGCAGGAAAACAGGGAGCATTAATGAAGCGATAAATGGCAGTTGAGCGCCAAGTACATCAAGAGACGGTTTAAAAAAACCGATGCGAAACTGCGCAGTCTGACCCTCAACAAGACCGTTAA
>CBDUMB010000120.1:0-8085 GCA_965368205.1 uncultured Pseudomonadaceae bacterium
CCAATTTCACACCTGCGGAAGAGCGCAGTGCTGAACATCGCGCTGCCCTTGCGGCTTCGGATGCGCTGGTGGAAGAACTGCGCGCCTCTGATGTGATTGTGATTGCTTTGCCGATTTATAATTTCGGGGTGCCAGCGGCTTTTAAAGCCTGGATCGATATGGTCACTCGAGCCAAAGAAACGTTTGAATACACCGCCGCCGGCCCCCAGGGTTTGCTCACGGGAAAGACAGCCTATGTTGTCCTGACCTCTGGCGGCACGGCGCTGGGCTCACCGATAGACTTTGTCTCGCCCTGGCTCAAACATGTGCTGGCATTTGTGGGTATCGATAATCTGCAGGTGATTGATGCCAGCGCTGTGCTGTTTGATGAAGCGGGTGTTCTCGCCAGAGCACAAGCGCAGATTGACGCGTTGGCCTAGGTTCGAATCATCCGAGGTTAACTGACCGGGTTCATGGCGAGCCGACCCCAAAAAAGCATTATTCTGCTGTTGTTCGTCAGCCTTGGCGTGCTGTTACTGGTGCCCGTGCCCCGGTTTGTTGATGACCACTATCTGATGGGTATATTGCAGAACGCTGGCCATGGGCCGGGGTTTGCGATGCTGACCTGTGGCTTTCTCTATCTTATGGATGCGCGCAGCCGCACAGCCTACGTGCGCGTGATGGGCATTATCCTGGTGTTCGCGGTGGCCAGCGAGTTCCTGCAGCACTTCACCCATCGGCAATTCTCTATTGCTGACATTGTCAGCGACTGTGTAGGCGTTGGCTTCGGCTTATCGGTGTGGTTGTTATGCGTTGATCGCCGCGTAAGGGAGACCCCATGGTTGCGGCGCCTGACAGCGTTTGCTGGCGTTGCGGCGCTGGTGCTGATGCTTGCGCCACCGCTTATCGGTCTATCAACCTGGCTTGACCGAAATGCAAGGTTTCCCATTTTACTTGAACCCGGGATGGCAGACGTTCTGTCGATGACCGAATCTCTTGGTAAGCGTGATGAAGTCAGTATCACCCTGCACCCTGATCGTATTTCCATAGACCTGCTCGCCGGTCCCCGCCCGGGGCTTGTCATCAAAGACTTTGTCTCCGACTGGCAGGGGTTTGAAGCGCTGGTCATGGAGGTGAGTAAATCCGGTGATGGTGATCTTTTTCTGGAGTTGTACGTGCGGGATAAAGCAAGCGCATCAGAGGGTTCAGATTGGTTCTTTGCCCACGCCATGATTGAAAGTGAGGGCTGGCATCAGTTACGGTTTACGCTGGACGACATTAAAAATGGACCGCGTAGTCGCACGGCAGATCTGGGTCAGGTCACCGCTATCGCTGTGCACCGACGTGGGGGCACCGCTTCGCGGCTTTCTATTCGAAAAATCTATCTGCACTAGTTTTTGGCGTGCATACTATCAAGTGACTTTGCATCGGGGGAGAACATTGAGCTACAACAAACCAATTCCTAACAAAGGAACACATACAAAGCCCTTCTGGGAAGGCGCCCAGGCAGGTAAATTAATGCTGCCGCGCTGCCAGGACTGTAACCGTGTGCACTGGTACCCGAGGCATATCTGCCCCAACTGCCATTCCATGAACCTGGAATGGATAGAGGGTAGCGGAGAGGGCACCGTACATACCTTTGCCGTTCAACACCTTGTGTTTGGCAAGTGGGCTGAAGAAGCCCCTTTTGTTACCGCTTATATTGACCTGAAAGAAGGTGATCGAATGCTGACGGTGCTGCGCGGGGTTGACCCGAATAAACCTGAAGAGATCAAAGTGGGTGCAAAAGTAAAAGTTGAATTTGAGCAGGCCAATGACGATACGTTTATACCGTATTGGCGTGTAGTGGAGGGTCAGTAATGCCGGGACAATTATATAAAGCCGCGGCCATTGTTGGTGCTGCGGAAGCCAACGAAATTGGTTTCCTGGAAGAACCGATCACCGCGCTGCAATTGCACATTGAAGCGATCAAGAATCTCAGTGATCAGACCGGCATTCCTATCAGCAAAATTGATGGTGTGTTTTCTACCGGTTGGTCAACTGAGTTGTGTGAGCACCTTGGCATTACCCCTAAATACATAGACACCACTGCGGTAGGTGGATGCTCTTTTGAGATGCACGTTCATCATGCCATGGCGGCGATTCACGCAGGCATAATTGATATTGCCCTGGTCAGCCATGGTGAAAATGGCCATTCGCGGCGCAAAATCGGTGGCGGTGGTTCCGGCAATTATGGTGCCGGCGCAGGTGCCTTATCTCCGGCTGCTGAGATGACCATGGCCTACGGCCTGACCGGCGCGCCGTCGAACTATGCACATGCCATGGTACGGCATATGCATCGCTACGGTACTTCCCGGGAAGACTATGCACACATCGCTAAAGTGACTCGGGATTGGGCAACTCTGAATCCTCGTGCAGCGATGTATTCCAAAGAAAAACATCCCTTTGGCGGTCCGATTACCGTTGAGCAGGTTGAAGAGTCTCGGGTTATTGCCTGGCCGCTAACTATTCTGCACTGCTGCATGGTGGCTGATCACGGGGGTGCGGTATTTGTCTGCAGTCCCAAGGTGGCGGCGGGTTTGAATACCAAGCCGGTCTGGATCGCGGGTGCCGGTGAAAGCATGGGTCACGGCAACATGCTGGAGATGCAGGACTTCACCGCCACGTCAGCGTCAAAGTCTGCGCAGACAGCCTATACCATGGCGGGCATGGGGCCATCTGATATGGAAATGGCGTTAATCTATGACTCGTTCACCATTACCGCGGCCATTACGGCAGAAATGCTGGGGCTGGCGAAACCCGGAGAAGGGCATCTGTTGTGGAAAGAGGGTCATGCCGCACCTGGCGGCAGACTGCCAATCAACACCAACGGTGGTGGGCTGTCGTTTAATCACAGTGGCATGTATGGCATGCCGCTTTTGATTGAAGCCTATCGCCAGTTATCAGGCACGGCGGAAGATGGCATTCACGGTGACAAAGGTAAACAAACCAGTGCACGCACCTGTGTGGTGAACGGCACCGGTGGCAGTTTATCCACCACGGGTACCCTGGTTTTAATAGCGGACGACTAACCGAACCCCCTGAGGTTCATTGGAGAGCAAGATGGCTGAAGCGCATGATTACACCTATGTAGGGACGCGACCGATACGACCCGATGGTATAGAAAAGGTCACCGGTAAAGCGAAC
This sequence comes from uncultured Pseudomonadaceae bacterium, assembly GCA_965368205.1. Classification (GTDB taxonomy): domain Bacteria; phylum Pseudomonadota; class Gammaproteobacteria; order Pseudomonadales; family Azotimanducaceae; genus UBA4421. The sequence goes on from CBDUMB010000120.1 coordinate 3,166, forward strand.
TATGGTGCTGATGAATCGCGACCCGGGTTGATCCATGGCGTGGTTGTGCGCAGCACCCATGCTCATGCGCTGATTGAGGACATTGATGTGTCCGCTGCCCTTGCGCTTGATGGGGTCTATGCAGTGGTCACCGCAGCTGATTTTCCAGCGCGGGACAAAATATCTCCCGCACGTCGGCGGATGTTTGAAAACATCATTGCCGGACACAAAGTTGTGTATCACGGTCAGCCGGTGGCTGCGGTAGCTGCAGCCAGCTTGGCCCTGGCTCAACAGGCAGCCGGGTTGGTCAAGGTCACTTATTCAGTGTTGCCAACCGTGTTGGATATGCGTGCAGCGATGGCCCCCGACGCCAGCGTTCTGCACGATGACATGTTTACCCAAGGGCTGCCGGAAACACCTGACAAGCCTTCTAACCTGGTGCAGAAAACGGCTATCCGCAAAGGCGATATTGAAGCCGGTTTTGGTGACGCGGAGATCATCATCGAGCGGGAATTTGTAACCCCGATGGTGCATCAGGGCTACATTGAACCTCATGCCTGTACAGCGGATGTGAATGCAGATGGACATACCACTTTGTGGTGCTCCTCCCAGGGGCACTTCGGTATTCGAGACATGGCCGCTCTGGCTCTGGGCATGGACGCAGGTGATATCCGTGTTGTGCCCCAGGAAATTGGTGGCGGGTTTGGTGGCAAAACCGTTGTCTATTTGGAACCTCTGGCGATCAAACTGTCTGCCAAAGCCGGTCGTCCGGTAAAAATGGTCATGCCGCGTGACGAGGTGTTCCGAGCCACAGGGCCTGCATCAGGCACCATTAACACCGTCAGGATCGGCGCAAAAAAGGATGGCACCATAGTTGCCGCCTACGCCAATCTGTTATACGAAGCCGGCGCTTTTCCAGGCAGCCCCCTGGGTGCCGGCGCCATGTGTATTTTTGCACCTTACGATATTCCAAACATATTGATTGAGGGTGCGGAAGTGGTTGTTAACAAGCCACGTGTTGCCGCCTATCGGGCGCCGGGGGCGCCACAGTCCATGTTTGCCGGTGAGTCTGTGCTGGATGAGTTAGCTCAGACGTTAGATATGGACCCCATCGACCTGCGCCTGAAAAATGCTGCGAAGAAAGGCACCCATGCGGCTTACGGCCCAAAATTTAAAGATATCGGTCTGGTGGAATGTCTGCAGGCCGCCAAGGTGCATCCTAATTACCAGCGCGCGCTGGAGAAAAATCAGGGGCGCGGTGTCGCGGTAGGGTTCTGGTTCAATGCCGGCAATAATTCCAGTGCCGAGGTCCATGTGGCTGAGTCCGGCATGATCCAGATTGTTGAAGGCAGTCCGGATATTGGTGGCAGTCGTGCGGCTATGGCGTTAATGGCTGCAGAAACCCTGCAGGTGCCTTATGAACGTATCCGTGTCCGTATTGGCGACACCGACAGTACCGGTTTCTGTAATACCACCGGCGGCAGCCGGACCACATTTGCCACGGGTATGGCGGTCATCAATGCCTGTGAAGATATCATCGTGCAGCTGAAAGAACGTGCGGCCATTACCTGGGGCATTGATGCAGACCAGGTGGATTGGCGCGATGGACAGGCTTTTCCAAAACCCGGGGTTAACACCGAAGCTGAGCCTCTAACCCTGGCCAAGCTCGCGCGTAGCTTCCCGAAAACCGGTGGGCCGATATCCGCGCGCGCATCCCTTAACGCTCAGGGTCCTGGCCCTTCTTTTGCCGTCAATTTCTGTGATGTGGAAGTGGATCGCGAAACCGGTAGTACCCAGGTGCTGAGTTTTACGGCAATTCAGGACGCGGGTCGCGCGATCCATCCAGACTACGTTGAAGGTCAGATGCAAGGGGGCGCCGCTCAAGGTATTGGTTGGGCGTTGAATGAAGAATATCTGTTTGATGAAAACGGTATTCTGGAGAATGCAGGGTTTCTGGACTACCGCATTCCGGTAGCGTCTGATCTACCGATGATCGACACACAGATAATTGAAGTGCACAACGATACCCATCCCTATGGCGTGCGCGGTGTGGGCGAAACACCGATTATTGCGCCGCTTGCAGCAGTGGGGAACGCGGTCAGCCGTGCACTGGGCATCCGCATGACTGATCTGCCGCTGTCGCCGCCGAAGGTGCTGGCGATCATAGACAGTCAGTAAGGCCCGGTTTCAGCAACACAGGTTGCGCCGCACGGAATTGGATCCTGCGCGCGCATTTTCAGGCGAATGAGATTAAACTGCCCGGTTTTCACGGAGACCAGGCAGTTTATGAGCGCTAATAGAAGTACCGGTGATGCTCTTGAGTTTCAGGTTTTTAACCGCCGTATAACGGCGAAACGCTGGGGCCACAAGCAGGGTATGCCAACCTTTGCTCTGCATGGCTGGCTGGACAATGCCAACACCTTTGATCGACTGGCGCCGATGCTGCCGGAACTTGACCTGGTGGCGTTGGATTTTGCCGGTCACGGTCTGTCAGATCATCGCCCCGCCGGGCAGCACTATCACCCCCTCACAGATATGCAGGATATTCTGGCTGTTGCTGAACAGCTGGGCTGGCGTGAATTTTCTTTGCTGGGTCATTCCATGGGTGCAGCCATTGCCAGCGAGTTGGCGGCGACGTTTCCAGAAAAGATTGTGCGAGCGGTGTTCATCGATGGGTTCATGGCCACCGGTGGCGCAACCGCGCAGGAGCGTTTAGAGCAGAATCGCAACGCGATTGAGAGCATGTTGAACGCCCATAAGAAGACGCCAAAAATCTATCCGGATCTTGAAACCATGGCGCTGCGAGTGACTCAGGCAACGGATCAGTCCATGGCTGCGGCACTGACCCTGGTCCAGCGCGGACATAAAATTGTTGAAGGTGGAGTGACCTGGCGGACGGACCCGCGCATTCGATTTGCAACGCCTCTGCGACCGACACGGGAGCAGATTGATCTGTTGCTGAAAAACAGCACCGCCCCGGGTTTATTGCTGGTCGCCGAGCAGGGTGATACCTGGTATCAGGGTGAAATTGATAACGCCAGCGCGGCTCATCCGCACCTCACTATCGAGCGTATGCAGGGACCACACCATATCCATCTGGAGCCGGAGCACGTGGATGCGGTTGCCCGTTACGTGCGCGATTTCCTCGACCTCGACGCCCTGTCTCGCGAGCGCGCTTAGGCGCTGAGCCTCAGCAGTTCTTCGATCCAGGGCAGGTGTTCGCGGCCAATGAACACCTGGCCTGCAACCACATAAGCCGGGGTCTCAATAACGCCCTGGTTTTGTGCGGTGACAGAAGTCTCATCCATGATCCGTGTGACGGTTTGGATGTCAGGCACAGGCATGTCGAGTTGCAGGTCCTGCAACAATGCCGTCACCACATCGGGGGCATTCAGGTCCTGCTGTTCCTGCCAGTAAGCTTTAAAAGCTGCATCTATAAATGTGTCGACACCCTTGTTGTGGTGCTTGTTCAGCTCTTGAAGCACAGCCAGCGCAAGTTGTGCTTCAAAAGGCTGATCTTGAAAAACCATTGGTAGATTCTGTACCCCGGCGTAAAGCAGGTGTACATCTCGACGTGCAAGAGCGCGTACCCGCCGATGTTTTTCGCCTTTATTCTCGTTGACCTTTTTCTCAGGAATAGTGCTCAAACGTGTATTGAACGGGTGCCAGGTAGCGTGGGCACCGGTTCTTTTCAGCAGCTCACGGGTGGGGGCAAGCGCCAGGTAGGCAGCCGGTGACTTGAAATCGATGTAGATGTCGATTGCGTTCATAGCGCATAGGCCATATCTGGTGCAGGCCCGCTTTTGCCGGATAGCCACCAGCGCACATAAGGCAGGTGTTCGCGTCCAAACAGTATATTGCCGTCGAAGACATAAGTGGGTACACCGTAAATACCTGCATCGTGCAGCTTAGCTTGCAGCGTATCGTGCTGTTGCCGGCCCGGGCCATTGACGTAAGCGGCAAAACCTTCAGCATCAACACCGGCTGCCCGCAGGCAGTCAGCAACCACATCAACGTTTTCAATATCCAGTTCGCGTCGCCAGAAGGGTGGATAAACGGCCTCGAAATAGGCTTTCAGCTTTTCCGGCGCGTGTTCTGTTACCCAGGTAATGCCCATGTTCGCCAGGCTTGAATCCCAGATCTTTTCAGTGCCTTTCAGCATATAGCCCTGACGCTCGGCATAACGGCGTGCATCTTTGTAGGCGTATTTCACGTTTAACCACTGGGCCGGGCTGCGGTTGGACGCAACCACTTTCCCCGCAGATTTCTTTGCGGAGCCGAGGTAGCTTGGTATGTCCAGGGTCAATCCCCGCCAGTCGAACTGCACGCCAAGCTCTGCTTCCAGGTCCTGGGTGGGTTTTACAGCGATAAACGCATAGGGGCTCTTGATATCAAGATAGACGATGAGGGGTGCTTGGCTTTCTAGTGGTTCCATAGATCAGTACCCTAGTGCTGACGACGCACCAGGTAAAGCTTGCTTTGCGTGACTGCGTTTAAGATTATCTGTTGTGATCAGAGATAAACACCAGGCCTTTGGAGGGAATGAGAGATGAAAGTCATTACACTGTTACTCGCGTTGTTCGCAACGGTTGCGGCCCAGGCGGACATCAAACGCACCGCCAGCGGCAAACCGGATCTTTCCGGGGTCTACGATACCGGCACCCTGACGCCGCTGAACAGGCCCGAAGAGTTTGGTGACAACCAGTACATGACCCGGGAAGAGGCGGACACCATCACCGCCCGTACCAAGGCTGTTTTTGATTTTGCCAATCGCGAAAGTGACCCTGACCGGGGCGCGCCGCAAAAAGGTGGTGACGGTAACAATACCGCGGGCGCCGGTGGTGTGGGTGGCTACAATGCTTTCTGGATAGACCCGGGCACCGACACATTTGAGATCAATGGTAAGTTTCGCACGTCGATTATCTATGACCCCAAAAACGG
>CBDUMB010000121.1:0-8006 GCA_965368205.1 uncultured Pseudomonadaceae bacterium
CATCCATCGCCACCACGCTGGCAGCATTTTTACCTTTGATGTTCTGGCCCGGTGTTTCAGGCAAGTTCATGCGCTACCTGCCGGTTACCGTGTTCACGGTCCTGAGCGGCTCGCTGCTCTATGCGCTGGTTTTTGGTCCGGTGTTGGGCTCTTTGTTCGGCAAAGCCGGTAGCCGTGATGAAAAATCCATGGAAACTCTGAAACAGCTCGAAGAAGGTGACCCCAGAACATTGCGCTCGCTCACTGGCATGTACGCGCGAGTACTTGGCTATGCCTCAAGGTACGCTCTTGTCACCATGGCGATCACCATCGGCGTGCTGTTTACAACGTTCTGGGCTTACGGTGAATACGGTCGCGGGTTTACCTTCTTCTCTGACTCGGAACCAAAATATGCCAACGTCTCAGTGCGGGCAAGGGGCAACCTGAGCGTCGATGAGACCAACGAACTGCTGAGAGAAATAGAAACTGAGATTCTCGAGGTTGAAGGTATCCAGAGCCTCAACTCGACAACCATGTTAACCGGCCAGCCAGGCCGCGATGGCGGCATGGACCGCATTGGTAGAATGTTCCTGGAGCTGCTGGATGAGAATCAGCGAGACGTCACCGGCACCGAAATTTTCGAAATTATCCGCGAACGCACCAAAGATTATGCGGGCATCAGCGTGGAAATCGAAAAAATGGAACAGGGCCCACCTGTTGGTAAACCTTTGCTGCTGGAATTTTCCTCCCACAACAAAGATCTGTTAGAACCTGCCGTCACAAAAATTGTCGATTACATGGAAAATTCCATGACGGGCATCCGTGATATCGACGATTCCAGATCGCTGCCGGGCGTCGAATGGAAACTCACTGTTGATCGCGCTCAAGCTGCAATTTTTGGTGCTGACGTCAGCCAGGTCGGGATAGCCGTGCAGCTGATAACCAATGGCGTGAAGGTGGGTGAATATCGCCCTGACAGATCAGACGACGCAGTAGATATCCGCGTACGCTACCCTAGCGATGCACGTGGCATTAACGCTTTAAACGAACTGAAAATAGCGACGCCCAACGGACTTGTGCCTGTGTCCAACTTCGTCACCAAACAGGCAACGCCTAACGTCGATACCATTCAACGCATCAATGGCGTCCCCGTCGAGCAGATACGAGCAAACGTTGCGCCCGGCGTACTTGCCGATGATAAGGTGAAAGAACTTCAGGCCTGGCTGGATACTCAGACCTGGCATCCTGACCTGAAAATTGAGTTCCGTGGCGCCAACGAAGAACAGGCCGAGTCAATGGCATTTGTAGGCGTCGCCTTCATGTTATCGCTGTTACTGATGTTTGTTCTGCTGGTCACGCAGTTCAACAGCTTCTATCAGGCATTCCTGATTCTGTTTGCGGTTGTGTTGTCTACCGCTGGCGTATTGCTTGGCCTGTTGATAACCGGCAGCCCCTTCAGCGCCATTCTCACCGGCGTCGGTGTTGTTGCCCTGGCCGGTATTGTGGTCAATAACAATATTGTCCTTATCGATACCTACAACCATCTGCGCAAAGAACACCCCGGGCTCGACTACTCCCAACTGATTGTCCGCACGGGCGCTCAACGTCTGCGTCCGGTTATGCTGACCACCATCACCACAGTTTTTGGATTGTTACCGCTGGCCAGCAACCTCAGTATTGATCTGGTCAACCGTACGGTTGTCTACGGCGGTATGTTGTCCTCTTTCTGGGTACCTTTGTCTCAAGCCATTGTTTCCGGTCTGACGTTTTCTACCCTGCTGACCCTGGTGGCGACACCCGCCATGCTCGCTCTGCCACACCAGGCCAGGCACCTTATCGATCGCATCAAAGCGATGATCAGGAAAAAGTACAAAGGCGGTGACGACACCAGTTTAGGCACCTCTTCAGCCGGCTGACATCAACACGCATCGAGCAGCCAGTCGGTCGTGCAATTACCCGACTAACTGGCTACTCTATGCGCGCATTCTTAACTGCCGTCTGAAGCGTTGAACTGGATTGCCCCCCTAAGCGAATTATCCCTTGCCGACATTGAACGAGTTGGCGCCAAAGCTGCCCACCTGGGTGCAATGATGCGCGCGGGTTTTAACGTCCCGCAGGGCTTTGTCATCGACATCGACGCATTCATCAGCCACTTTGGCGAGGTCACAGACCCACTGGTCAAACCCACACCGCCGCGACTTCAGGCGGAACTGATGAACAACGTGATGCAGGCCCTGCTCACGTATCTGCCGGATGCCGGTGAACTGGCCGTGCGCAGTTCAGCAACAGACGAAGACGGCCAGCATGCCAGTTTTGCCGGCCAACACTCGACCTACTACTTTGTCACGCCTAATCGTATTGATCAGGCGATTCTCGATTGCTGGATGTCTCTGTGGTCCAGTGCCGCCTTAGCGTATCGTCGCGATGGCTGGGTAGAAGTCAGCAGCGGCGAAACACCGCGCATGGCTGTCATCATCCAGAGAATGTTACCCGCGACCCGTTCGGGCGTGGTGTTCAGCGCGGATCCGGTTATTCCAGACAGCACTGACTGCGTCATCGAAGCCACCTGGGGATTGGGTGCCGCGCTGGTGGATGGACGCGTCACACCGGATCACGTACGGATTAACGAAGATCAGGACTTGTATAGCTATCACGTAAGCGACAAGCGCATGCAGGTCAGCGTAAGTTCTGAAAATCAGGCCGCAACCCGCCTGCAGGAAGTGGGGCAGGATTTGCGTAATGCGCCGGTGCTGAGCACTTTCGAAGCAAACCAGATTGCAAATACGGCAGCACAACTGGAAACGCTGTTTGATGCACCCCAGGATGTAGAGTGGGCCTACGTGGGTGATGAATTATTCTGGCTGCAAAGTCGACCCATCACCAAGCTTGCTCAGGCCCATACGTTTACCGAACCGCTGGTCTTATTCAAACCGCTGGCAGAAAATTTCACCGAGCCGCTGACCCCACTGACTGAAGATTTAGTGGCCCGGGTCCTGCCGAAAATCAGCGCTTTTTACGAAGGTCGTCTATACCTTAACCTGGATAAGCTGCAGAAATTCAACGTCTTCGAGTTAAGCGAAAACGAACTTGTAGAAGCTGCTCTACTGCGAGGACTACCGGACAAACTGCATATTTCGTGGCAGAAACTGCTACAGATACTGCCCGTATTTGTGTTGGCTTTCCTGTTTGATGGTGCCCACTGGCTGCGCACTCAGCGGGCATCTTACGCCGCCCTCGCACGCTACGCCGGGTTCGCCAGATCCGTCCAGGACAATGCAAAATTATCCCTGCAGCAGGCCGCACGTCAGTTGATCTGGGGACGCTGGCCGTTTGCACCCATCGGCTACCGCATCTTCTATACCAATGTCTCAGCTGGGCGATATTTTTTTTACATCGGCCTGTTAAAAGCGTTTATCAAACGTTACGCACCAGAATATCCCCAGGCGCAATTGAGCACGACGTTCCACGGACGCGGTGATATGCAGTCTATGGAACTGCTGAGGCAAACTGACTATCTATCAGGTCTGCTGTATCGGAGTATCGAAACTGATGCCGACCTCGCTGCTCGAGTAGCGCAGATCATCAACGGCAGTGCCAGCGAACTACCTTCAGATACCGAATTTGCACTCGCCTTTGAACAGTTCCTGCAGAATTTTGGCCACCGCGGTCCAAAAGAGTTGGAACTGGCCTCTCCCAGCTGGCGGGAAACGCCAACTGAGCTGCTCAAACTGCTCTACAACAACCCACCTCGCGAAGCTCGGGTAGACCAGATCCATGGAAACCACCTGGCCGCACGCGACACCCTGAACCAACACCTGAAACCCTGGCAGCGACGGATCGCCGGCTTTCTGACCAGCAGAATCTGCCATTTCATGGCTCTCCGGGAAAACACCCGGCACTTTCACATCATGGGTTTCGATGCACTGCGCCAGAAAGCGCTCACGCTGGAGCATCAGCTGCTTCGCGAAGCTAAGTTGCGGGTTGCAGGCGATATCTTTTTCTTAACCGAAGCAGAAATAACCGATCTGCAGCAGGACACCCTCAGCGCAACACAGGCGCATACCCTGATCAGAAAACGCCGGCGCAATTGGCAACGTCAAGCGCGCCTGAGCGCACCTCAAACGCTCAACATCAGCAGAGCAGCATCTTCCAACGACAGCTTATGCGGGCAGTGTGCAAGCCCTGGAGAAATTGAAGGTGTGGCGCGGGTCGTCACCAGCCTGAGTGAGGCGCACACTTTGTGTGAGGGAGAAATTCTGATTGCACCCTACACTGACCCCGCCTGGACTCCTTTGTTTCCGAGAGCCGCTGGCGTGATTGTTGCGACAGGCAGCTTCCTGTCGCACGCAGGTACCATCGCAAGGGAGCTGCAGGTACCCTGCCTCGTTGACGTGGCGGACTGCACCCGCTTGATTCAAACAGGCCAGAAACTGCATCTCAACGCAACTGCAGGGACCATTACTCTCCTATGATCAATGTTTTAATTTTTGTGGGTGCACTACCGTTCAGCGTCTGGTTGCTGGCCAACATCTGTTCCGTTATCGACGAGCCGAACCCCGCACGTCCGGCACTGCGCCTGGTAGCCAGCCTCTGTATTCTGGTGGGGTTTCTACTGCTGACTTCCGTTACGTTCTGGCAGCCTGTCGCCTGGGCATTGGGGTTTGTCGTAACTGCGCACCTGTTAGCCTTCTACGCCTTTTTCCGACCCAGTCTGGGCGCTGCCATCTACCGGCAGCAGCCACCGGCGGCCCCTCTGCTGGTCGACGAAGAACCTGAAAACAACCCTTATAATTAGATAATTATTTTATATATTGGCTTCAAGCCATTGAATTATATAGGGATATGCTTCTCGATCCTGTATTAAGAACATGTGCCCACCGGAATAGAGCTTAAGCTCACTGTCAGTAATTTCTGCATGTAACGCCTGCATATTTGAAACCGGCGCGATGCCATCGTATTGCCCCCCCGCAAGTAAAACCGGCTTATCTAAAGTACTTAAACGATCAAATGTATCGTGCAGGCGGCGCGCCTCCAGTTGGGCGCGGGCACCGGTTTCATTGGTCCGGCTCTGCTGGGCGGCGACGGTCAGGGCGAGTCGCTTCTGCCAGGCTTCGGGGTTGTCGTTGATCCAGCTGTCAGTGTGGCGCAGATCAGAAATTTTCAAATGTGCTGCGGCACGGGCTTCACCGGATAGATCCTGCAATTCGTGCAGCGGGAAAGAAGCACCGCCCGCACCGCCGGACGAGGTACAGGCGAGCACCAGGGCGCTGACGCGATCAGGATGCCGTAAGACAAATTCCTGCGCCACCATCCCGCCAAACGACACCCCCATCACCGGCACCTGGTCCAGGTTGAGATAATCCAGCAAAGCCGCTGCATCATCTGCATATTGCGCCATGGAATACTCGCCCGCAGGCTGCTCGGTCTGACCCAGACCGCGCTGATCGTAGCTGATCAATTCAAATGACCTGGCTAAAGGTGAATCGAACTGGTTGGGTTTGTTGCGCAAATCTGCCCCACTGCCGCTGATGAACAACAACGGCGGTCCGTCACCACCACGCTCGTAAGAAAGTTTAATGTCGGGGGTTTGTGCACAGGCCAAGTGAGCCTCCTTTTTTTGTTAATGAGCGTGGTTGAAAATAGATGGCGTTATTCCGCCCGGGCTGCAATCGCCTGAGCAAAAGCAACCACTCGCCGCGCCTCTTCAGCATGCAGATTCTCCACCAGCTTACCGTCGAGCACCGCAACGCCTTTACCTTGGGCCAATGCCGCGTCCCAGACCTCCAGCACGCGATGAGCCTCGGTGATATCCGCCTGGGAATAGCCAAAAATCTCATTGGCAACGTCAATCTGACTCGGATGAATCAACGTCTTTCCGTCAAAACCCATTTCCCGGCCACTGATACAAGCCTGCCGAAAAGAGGCGCTGTCTTTGAAGTCGAGATGTACACCATCAAAAATCTCTTTACCGAAGCGCCGCGCCACCAGCAGTGAAGATTGCAGCGCAAAAGCGATATTCGCTCTGGCGGGTTGATGCACCGCACGCAGCTCTTTGACCAGATCGCTGGTGCCCATGACCAGCGCTGCAACCCGCGGATGATCAGCAAATGTAGCCAGATCCATAACCCCCTGGGGGGTTTCGACCATCACCCATACAGGTAAATGCTGCCCACCAGCCTCATCTATTTTTTCAACAATTTCATTAACTTGGGAAAGACTTTGAATCTTCGGGAATAACATCCCATCGATGTTCAACGCGGCCAGTTCGGCGATGTCTTGAGCACCCCACTCGGTATCCAGGCCATTGCCGCGGACAATGATCTCCCGATAGCCATAACCGCCCTGCTGCACTGCTTCCGCGACCTGCTGTCGCGCCTGGGCTTTGGCTGCTGGCGCAACAGCATCCTCCAGATCAAAAACCACAGTGTCACAATCCAGAGACTTAGCCTTTTCCATAGCCCGTTTGTTGGCGCCAGGCATGTACAACACCGATCTTCTGGGTCGTGTCATCTCGTTTGATCTCCTGTTTAGCCTAACTTTCGTGTTTGTGGATGATAGAACGTTGCAGCTGTTTTGAATATGTGCGGAGCCGCACACATTGATTAAGGCAATGTTCCTAACATGTTACAAACCACGCGCAGGGATGCAGCCGCAGTAAGGCGATGCGTATACGCACAAAAAAAGACGTTTGGATCTGCACGGTCAGTATCGTTTTCATATCAGTTTTCAGCGCGCTGACCGGCGTGCTGTGTTTATATCTGATGGCCGGCGTGGAGGCTTTCCACCTGCAGAACGTCATCATCATGGCCGCCATCCTGCCGATTTTAATCGCCAGCCCGATGACCTACTACGTTGCCTGTACCAGCCTCAAGTTAACCGAAACCCAGACAGAACTTCGTCAACTTGCGGAAACCGATGACCTGACAAAATTACCCAATCGACGATCATTTTTTCGACAGGCGCACGCCCTTCTGGAGACTCAGTCTGCACCGGCCGCGCTTATGGTCATTGATGCAGACCATTTCAAGGAACTCAACGATTCTTACGGTCATGCCGTGGGTGACAGAGCGCTGGTGGCAATCGCCGATGTTCTGCGCAGCAGCTTTCGACAGAATGATCTGCTGTGTCGCGTTGGTGGTGAAGAGTTTGCCGTGCTGGTCTGCGGCATGAATGCAGATCAGGCCAATATCCTGGCCACCCGGGTTGTCGAAAGAATTTCTGCTAACCCGTTGACCGAACCCGGCGCCATTATCGAATTTTCGGTGAGTTGCGGGATCGCGGACACGCTCACCAGCCGCAGCATGCCGGCACTTTTTAAAGCTGCTGATGACGCCATGTACATGGCCAAGAAACAAGGACGCAATCGCGTCGCGTTACTTCCTCGAGCCGCGTAGCACCTTTTCCCCTGTCCGGTAAGGCCCAGTTTCCTGACATCGACAGCTGCGTCCAATCCAGCCTGTGATAGGATAAAACCTGATCAGTTCAGGGGGATTAGGCGTGGATCAGCCATTCGATTTGCATGACAAAGTTGTTGCGATTACCGGCGCATCATCGGGGTTTGGGTCTCATTTTGCCGGCGTGCTGGCTGCGGCCGGTGCCAAGGTTGTTTTAGGCGCTCGGCGCGTGGACAAACTGGAAGCGCGGGTTGCGGAAATACAAAAAGCCGGTGGCGAAGCCCAGGCCTGCGCGCTGGATGTACGCGAAAAAGACAGCATCAGTGCGTTTATCAACCATGCTTTTGATCAATATGGCCGCCTGGACGTTTTAATCAACAATGCCGGGGTCGAAGCCGGCGCAAAAACCTACGCGATGATCGATGAAGATGACTGGGATTTTGTCATCGACACGAACCTTAAAAGCGCATGGCTGACCAGCAAAATCTATACGGAACAGGTTGTTGCACACAAGCAGGGCAGCGGCAACATCATCATGATCTCTTCGATCACGGATACTCGAACCATCAAAGGTCAATTTCCCTACGCGGTCTCCAAAGGCGGGCTGACCAGAATGACTGAGGTCATGGCACT
>CBDUMB010000122.1:0-8006 GCA_965368205.1 uncultured Pseudomonadaceae bacterium
GTTGATTCCATTGGCCTACACAAAAGGCACAGAATTCAAGCCAGCATATCGGCCGCCACTGGACACCGTCATGCACATAGACCAATGGTAAAGCGAATTAGACGTTAAACAGGTTGACCAAACGTTGCCGGAGTCTTTAGGCTCCAATTGCGTCCACCACGCTTGAGAAAGATGCCAATAGATCCCAAGAATCTTGTCATCGTCGGAAATTCTTCCGACGATCCGTTTGCCATTGATCTGGCATTCAGTATGGGTCAGGCGAAAGACATTGCTGACCTCATCAGCATGAAAATTTTTGCCAACTCTGAATTCTGTCCACGCTTCATCTCTGATGAAGATGATTTTGACTGTATCGGCAACCGACTGAATGGGAAAACGGTTGTGATCGTCAGCACCTCGAGTCTCGTCGTAAGCCGTCAGGATCTGGCGATGCGTAACCTGCTGATTTCCAGAGCGGCCAAAGAAAATGGCGCTGAACACGTGATGCTTCTGGAACCCGATCTGTACTACAGCGCCCAGGACCGCGGGCCCAGAAGAGATCTCGGCCGCACAGTAATTGAGCGTGACGAAAAAGATCTGAAAAAATTCGATGGGCAACCATTCACCGCAAAACTCTACGCACAAATGCTGAAACTCGCCGGCGTCGACAGCGTGATGACGGTACACAACCACTCATATTCTGTGCAGAAGATGTTTACGGATGTGTTTGATGGCTTGTTTTACAACCTCATTCCTTACGAGCTGTATTGCGATTACATTAAAAACTCCAACCTGGTGAACTACGGCCCACAAGGTGAAGGTCTGGCCTTGTGTGCACCAGATGCTGGTGCGCGCGATTTCGTTAAAGAAATGTACATCAGGTTGAATCTGCCAAAAGCAAAATTCATTCTGCTCGACAAAGAACGTTTCGACGAACGCAAGGTGCAGATCAAGCTTCATGACGAAAGTGAATCCACGTTCGAAGAAATCGATGGCCACGATATCGTACTTTTTGACGACATGGTGCGGACCGGCTCTACAGTTGTGAAATCCTGTGAGTTTTTAAAACAGATACACCCAGGCAAAACGGTTTTCGCCGTTTCGCATTTCTACGCCAGTGAAGAAGGCAGAGAAAAAATGGCCAGTAAGGCCATAGACGAAATTCTCACCCTCAACACTTTGCCCACTGTCCTCAATCGAGACGTCCAGGGTCGTCTGCGGCGCAAAATGGTAGTGTTGAAAATTGAACGCTGGCTGGCCAGCAATTTGTGCAAAGTATTGGGTATACCAGCAAATCGTGAAGATGGCCTTTATCAGATTGATATGTCATCTACTAATCCAAGGTTTATTCGCAAGATTTACTCCAATGAACAATTGGGTGAACTTCACCAGAAGTAAATATGCAGATCATTACGCAGCGATTAAGGCTGCGCAGACCGCACGAAGCAGATGCCCAGGCCATTTTCGATCAATATGCCTCTGACCCAGCGGTCACTCGATATCTTAGTTGGCCACCCCACACCACCCTCGCCGACACCATCGCATTTATTGAATTCTCAGACACCGAATGGACAGGCAGCGGCACTGGGCCATTACTTATTGAAACTCTGAACGACAATCAGCTCATCGGCAGCACCGGTTTGAGTATGGAGACGTCTTACCGGGCAAGCACCGGCTATGTGTTTGCCCAATCTGCATGGGGGCACGGATACGCCAGCGAAGCCCTTGCGGCCATGGTCGAGCTTGCTGGCGACCTGGGTGTGCATCGAATTGAGGCGATCACCCACGTCCAGCATGACGTATCGGCCCACGTGCTCATGAAAGGCGGATTTCAAAAAGAAGGCATCCTGCGCGAGCATACCTGCTTCCCGAATTTCGAAGACCCGTCTCCTCAAGACATCTGTATGTTTGGCCGTACGGCCAGCAACGCCGCATGAAACGCTTTCACAGCTGGCGTCTGACTATGGCTGGCTCTGGAGACCGCGACCAGCCGCACAGCAAGCTTCAGATCCAGAGCGGGCACCTCTATCAATCCCTGGTGCTGTGCCTGTTCCGCAAAAGATCGCGGTAGAAAAGTCACCACATCACTGGTTGCCGCCAGATTCAAACAGGCGGTCAAACTGTTCAGTCGATACCGCGCTTTGGGCCCATCGACATGCTGCGCAATAGAGTTAAAGAGCCTGTTTTCATTGTAATAACGACTGGGTATGGCCATAGGAAAACTCAGTAGCTTCGACAGATTACGTTGCCTGCCCGCAACCAGCCCTGGGCGATGTACAAGCACCACCGATTCTTCACCGATGACGCGCATCCGCAACGAGGCGGCGTGGCTTGACTGCAGAAAGTTGGCTTCATCACCAATCGCCACATCACAGGCACCCACTGCCAGATCTTTATAAACGTCAGCACTGCCGACCACCACCTCAACATCTAACTGCGGATGCGACGCCGCCAGATCCGCAAGCGCCGGACCCACCAGAATTTCTGCGGCCAAGGCAATTACCCCCACCCTGAGGGCCCCCATATCCCCGGTTGCCAGCAGCTGCGCCTCGTCCAGCAGCGCTTTGTGCGCGCTGAGCAGTTCTTCTGCACGACGAAAAAGAAGACGAGCAGAATCCGTTGGCTCTACTGAACGGGTCGTCCGATTAAACAACACCAGCCCAAGTTGCTGTTCAAGACGTGCAATGCTCTTGGTCATTGCACTCTGGGTAACACCGAGTTCCTCAGCACCGCCTTTGAAACTGTTGCGCCTGAAAACCGCGGCAAAGTGCTGAATCGACTTGATATCAGTCATGCTTGGAGCTCACTTATATATTCCTATATAGCAATAGTATTAGTTATTTATATCTCTAACATCATTTCTATAAGACACCCATGGGGAGATGGGCAAAGCCTGAACATGAATAAAGCACTGTTTTACCAAGCGCGCCGTACATTCGACTATCTGTCTGAGGAAGACCGATACTTAAGTGGCAACCCACAGCCCGCGCTCAAATTTGGCTTTATCGGCTGCGGCATCATGGGCCAGGAACACATCCGCAACACTTTACTGGAAGGACGCGCCGCCATAGCAGGCTTGTACGACCCTTCCTCCCGCAGTGTTGAACACGCACGCAAACTGGTCCCTGCCAGTCAATCTGAAGCATTGCGCATTTACAGCAGTCTGAGTGAAGCCTGCAATGACCCGCATACCGATGCCTTGATCATCGCCACCCCTAATCACACTCATCTGGAAGTCATGCAGGTTGCGGCTCACAGCGGTAAAGTGGTGTTTCTCGAAAAACCCATCGCTACCACCCTGGCAGACGCTCTGGAGATCTCGGAATTAGCTCAGAAGCATCAGCTGAATCTGCATATCGGTCTGCAGTACCGCTTCAAAAGTATCTACGCTGAAGCGATTAGCGAAGTGTTAACGCTTCAATCCATCGGGCAGGTTCAACAGGTGAATGTGGCGGAACATCGGTTCCCTTTTCTCGACAAAGTGGGTCAGTGGAACAAGTTCAACCACCTGTCCGGCGGCACGTTGGTAGAAAAATGCTGCCACTACTTCGATCTGATGAACCTGTTTGCCGGCGCGCGACCGCATCAGGTATTTGCAACCGGCCGGCAGTCGGTGAATTTTAAAGAGTTCAGTTATGCCAACGAACAGGCAGATGCCCTGGACCAGGCGAATGTGATCATCGACTACAGCAACGGCGTCAGCGGCAGCTTTTCGCTGTGTATGTTTGTTCCAGGAACCCGTGAAGAACTGGTTGTTTGCGGCGACCGCGGGCGTTTACACGTCAGCGAACAGGCTGTTCTGGGCGGACAGAACGTTAATCACCTTGAGCTTTGGTCAGGCGAGCACGGGGTGTCTAAATCATCATCGCCAAGCTACCCGGGCTATATCGAAAAAGCAGGTCATCACGGTTCCACTTTTTTTGAGCACGTGAATTTCGTAAACAACATTCTAGGCCAGCCCAACGCTGGCCCTACATTAGACGATGCCCTGTGGTCCGTTGCCGTGGCGGCAGCAGCTCAACAGTCTATAAACACCAATCTGCCCGTTAGCGTGAAATCGCTGTTCGGTTAGAGCCAGTATCAGAAAGGAAAAACCATGCAGAATCTGATCAATACCCAACCACGCAGTCTCGGCAAAGAGATGCAAATTGGCCCCCTGGGATATGGCTGCTGGCGCCTGGTTGCCATGCGCCCAGCCGACGCTCAGGCACGCATCGAAGCGGCGCTGGCTGCAGGCATGAACCTGATTGATACCGCTGATGTCTATGGCCTGGACTGGGGCGGCAGCGCCTTTGGTCAGGCAGAAGAGCTGCTCGGTGACGTTCTGAAATCAGCCCCTCACCTGCGCAGTCAGATGGTGCTGGCTTCAAAGGGCGGCATTATTCCGGGTATCCCCTACGATTCTGCAAATCTGCTGCAGGCGTGTGACGATTCCCTGACCCGCCTTGGCGTTGAGCAGCTGGATCTGTACCAGATTCATCGGCCAGATATGCTGACCCATCCAGCAGAAACAGCCGCGTTGCTCGAACAGTTGAAAAACAGCGGCAAAGTCAGGGAGTTTGGCGTATCCAACCACACCCCCAGTCAGGTTGCGGCTCTGGCTGCACACCTGCCCTTTCCACTGGTCAGCCATCAGCCAGAGTATTCCGCGCTTGCGCTGGCGCCGCTGTTCGACGGGGTATTCGATCAGTGTATGGCCAATAACCTGTGTGTACTGGCATGGAGCCCGCTGGCCGGTGGGCGCCTGGCAACCGCTGAACACTTAAACGACGAACTTGCAGGTGTTATGGGACAAATCTGCGAACGCGAAAATATCGACCTTGCCACGCTGGCGCTGGCTTTTTGTCTGGCCCACCCCAGCAACCCCGTTGCCATTGTCGGCAGCACCACACCCGCACGTATATCAAGCGCGGCCCGGGCGCTGGAGGTCACGCTGACCCGCAAAGACGTCTACGACATCATTCAGGCGTCCCGGGGCGTAGCTTTACCATGAGCCTTGAAATCAGCTGGTTTTCCGCCCTGTGCGACGATGACTATCAGTTTCTCGGCGTGCCCGACCCGGCGCTGGAATCTTCCTGGTCACATTGCCGGGACATCAGCGTCGCTGCAGACCGTCATGGCTATGACGGCATCCTGCTACCCTCGGGATATCAACTGGGCATCGACTCAGTTGCATTTGCAGGGGGAATTGCGCCCCTAACTGAACAGATCCGTCTGCTTGTTGCCGTGCGTTGCGGAGAGATGTGGGTACCCCAGCTGGCGCGGCAACTTGCAACCCTGGACCAGATGTCCGGCGGACGCCTGGCTATCAATATCATTTCATCAGACCTGCCGGGGGCACCAATGGCATCAGTGCCCCGCTATCAGCGCACCCGCGAAACGATGAAGTGTTTGTCCAAACTGCTCAGCGGACAAAGTGTTGAGTTCCAGGGCGAATTCATCAATCTGAACCTTGAAGCACCCAAAGCCCAACCCTACGCCGGTAAATGCCCGCCACTTTATTTTGGTGGCCTGTCAGAACCCGCAAGACAGGTGGCCGCCGAGTGTGCAGACGTTTTTCTGATGTGGCCCGATACTGAAGATGTCATTGACTCGCTGCTGCAGGACATGGACCAACGCGCCAACGGTTTTCAACGTAGTTTGAAATACGGCTACCGGGCTCACGTCATTGTGCGCGAAACTCAGGGCCAGGCAATGGACGCTGCGCGCCTGCTGGTGTCTAAACTGGACGACGAGCAAGGCTCGGCGATTCGTAACAAATCCCTCGACAGCCAGTCTGCTGGTGTCAATGCGCAATCAGCGCTACGCGAGCGAGCAGACGCAGACGGGTTTGCCGAGGCACATTTATGGACCGGGGTAGGACGTGCTCGCAGCGGCTGCGGCGCAGCGATTGTGGGAGACCCAGATCAGGTTTTGGCGAAGCTGTTGGCCTATCAGAGGATGGGAATCGAAGCTTTCATCTTATCCGGCTATCCCCACCTTGAAGAATGTGATCTGTTTGCCCGTTACGTGTTACCACGCCTGGACCACAAAAAACTCACCCTCACATAGCTTTGTAACCAAGCGTAAAAGAGTTAATTTATGCGCCATGAAACAGGTGCTCATTTTTTACGCGACACGAGAGGGGCAAACCGAAAAAGTTGCGCTGACGCTCGCTCGACACCTAGCAGATCTGGGTGCTGCCGCAACCACGCACAACCTGCGGGACAACGTCATAACCTTCGACCCACAGCAGGCGGACCTTCTGCTGTTTGGCGCATCCATGCATGCCGGTGGGCTGGAAAGTGAGCTGGTAAAGTTCATCAACGATCATGCATCGATCATCGCCCAGCAACCGCGTGCTTTTTTTCTGGTTCTTTTAAGTGCCGCCACCGTGGACAGGACGCTACGCGAAAAATCTTTAGACGATGCGCAGAACAAAGTGCAGCAGCAACTCAGCCTTCATTTTGATGACATGGAATACATCGCCGGCGCGCTAAGCTATTCGAAATATTCCCGTCCAGTTCGATGGATCATGCAGCGTATTGCGCGACAACATGGCGAAAACACCGACACTCATCGAGATTACGAATACACTGACTGGGCGAAGGTGAAAGCTTACGCCGAGAAACTCAACAACACCTATCTAGCAGCAAATTAACATGGATTTTGAGTGGTTAGCCGTTGGCCTGAACGACCTGGGATGGATATCGCTGGCCTTCATTTTTGGCTATGCCGCTCGGCAGATAAAACTACCGCCGCTGGTCGGCTACCTGGCTGCCGGGTTTATTCTTCAGGCAGTGGGGTTTGAAAACGGCAGCCTGCTCGAACAGTTTGCCGATCTTGGCATTACCTTACTGCTCTTCACCGTTGGGCTGAAACTCAACTTAAGGACGCTGATCAGACCCCAGGTCTGGGCGGTGACAGCCCTGCACATGGTGTTTGTCGTCGGCGTCCTGGGCATTGTGCTTTACGCGCTCTACTTGTTCGGCAGTCCAGCACTTGCGGGCTTGGACCTGCCAAAAATTGCACTCATTGCTTTCGCTTTAAGCTTTTCCAGCACCGTATTTGTTGTCAAAGTTCTGGAAGAACGCGGCGAGATGACTTCTCTGCACGGTCGTATTGCGATTGGTATTCTGATCATGCAGGACATTGCAGCAGTCGTGTTCATCGCATTGTCTACCGGCCAGATCCCTTCAATATGGGCCCTTGGTCTTTTTCTCCTGATTCCTGCTCGGCATGCCTTATATGCGTTACTGGAGTCCGTTGGTCACGGTGAGCTGCTGATTCTCTACGGGCTTATCCTGGCACTCGGCGGCGCAGAAATCTTCGAATTGGTGGGGATGAAAGGAGATCTGGGGGCACTGGTGCTGGGTGTGATTATTGCCAGCCATTCCAAGTCCGAAGAAATGGCCAAAACCATGTTGGGTTTCAAAGACCTGTTCCTCCTCGGATTTTTTCTGTCCATTGGTTTGTCAGCAGATCTGACCTGGCAGACGGTTTCCCTGGGCGCTATTCTGGCACCACTAGTCATACTGAAATCTGCAGCGTTTTTTGCACTGCTTACCGCCTTTAAACTGCGCGCTCGAACAGCCCTACTGTCTTCTCTGAACCTTACAAATTACAGTGAATTTGGTCTCATCGTGGCAGCGATAGGCGTGGAGCGCGGTTGGTTATCCGGTGATTGGTTAATCGTCCTTTCCGTGGCATTGACTCTCTCCTTTGTCATTGCAGCTTTGTTAAACGCCAATACCTACGAAATATACGCACCTTATCGAACGTTCTGGCAGCGCTGGCAATCGGCGCAGCGCCTCGAAGATGATCGGATCCTCGACACCGGATCCGCGCGAATTGCGATCATCGGCATGGGTGGTATTGGTTCTGGCGCTTACGATGCCCTGCATGAATCTGCAGGACCGGACATTGTCGGCATTGATATTGATCCTGACACCGTCGCGAATCAGCAACGCATGGGGCGTAATGTATTACTTGGAGACCCTAGCGACGCGGACTTCTGGGACCGGGTGCAGGTTTCTCACAAACTCGAA
>CBDUMB010000123.1:0-7981 GCA_965368205.1 uncultured Pseudomonadaceae bacterium
TAGCCGAATAAGGCAGCACTACCAAAAAGGTTGTGCCTTCGCCCCAGGTGCTGGTCACGCTGATACTACCTGTGTGCCGTTCGATCACTGTTTTTACAAATCGTAAGCCAAGCCCTGCGCCTCGATTTTCTGCCAGGCGTTTTTCGGAAGAGCGAAAAAACGGCTCGAAGATATGCGGTAACTCTTCAGCGGGAATGCCATAACCCTGGTCTTCAAAGATGATATGCACTTTGCTGTCTTCGATTTTAAGATCAATATTAATGTTGGTCTCGGGCGGGCTGTATTTTATCGCGTTTGCTAACAGGTTTACAAAGGCGCGCTCAAGAAGCTCGCCGTTTGCATAGAGCCAGATACCATTGTCTTCCAGTTCCGAGTCGAACCCTGTGCCGGTAGAAATGGTAATAGCCTTTTCACGGCTTAAGGTGAAAGACTGTTCGATGGCGTTGTAGACCACCTGTTCCAGTTGCAGTTCGTACCTTTCAAAGTCACTCTGCAACTGCAAGCGGGAGAGCTGTAAGAACTGTTCAGATGTTGATAATCCCTTCTGCGTGTATTTTTCTATGTCCTCTAACAGCGCTGAACCAGGCGGCTGGCCGCGAATCAGCGCCAGTACAGAAAGTAAAGGTGAACGGATGTCATGGGATAGAAACGCCAATGCTTCTTCGCGCTGGGCCTGCGCCGCACGAATTGCGGATAGATCGGAAAATGTAATCACCCAGAAACCCGCAAACAGCTGCGTCTGGGTGTCGGGTAACGGTTCTGCACTTACGTATACAGGTCGTGCATCGGCGCTGCGCCCCTCGAAATACACGGGTGATTTGAGCAGTACAACGTCTCGCATAATGTCTACCCAGCTTTGTCCTAAGGGTGGCGTGATGCGCGCCAGCAATGCGATAGCGTTACCGGATTTGTGTGGTTCTGTTTCTAAAAGACCTGCGGCGGCCTGGTTGATAAACCGGGTTTCTCCCACTGCGCTTAGAATCAATACCCCATTGGACATCCTGCTCAAACCCGCTAAACCCATTTCCCGGCCTTCGCGCACAGCCCTTGCGCGCGTATCGAGGCGGCTGATCTGTGCTGCGAGAATCTCCCCTGGCAGGACAGCTTGCTCAGCAGGTGAGTTGAAATACTGCCGATTTGCTGATCTCAACAGGTCGATCTCAGCTTCTGTTAGAGATTTTTTGTGGTCGGTCTGCAGTTGTGTTGTGCCATTGTCCTGAAGAATGGGTGTTATTTTCACGCCAAGCAGCTGATTGAGGGTTGAGATGACGGCGTTTTGATCCAGGGTGGCATCAGCATTTCCCGAGCGTTTCCGCCATACCTGTTCTTCCTCATCCATACGGTTGAGTTCGCTACTGATGAACTGCCAGGCGATTTCGTGTCTGCGCCAGCTCCACAGAGGGTAGAGTAGTAATACGGCAACTGTTGTTGCTGCGCATGTAAGGTAGAGACCCTGTGACAGCAACACAGCACTGACAACAATGGGCAGCAGTGCAAATGTCACCGTTGCCACCAGAACTTTTTTTGGTTTTAGACGTGGCAGCATGAAACTGCAGATGCTCACCAGAATGAATCCCATCAGAATGGCCCAGAGTTCAGAGAGCGGTATGACAAGCTTGTCCTGAAGGATGGCATTCAGCAGGTTAGCGTTAAATT
The DNA here is from genome assembly GCA_965368205.1 of uncultured Pseudomonadaceae bacterium. Lineage (GTDB taxonomy): Bacteria > Pseudomonadota > Gammaproteobacteria > Pseudomonadales > Azotimanducaceae > UBA4421. The sequence continues at coordinate 1,657 of CBDUMB010000123.1, forward strand.
CGACCCCAGGCAGTGGGCCGCCTTCACCACTGACCGGACTGGTCACCCAGTCTCCCGCACCACTTGCGGTTAACCCAACTAAGACTGTTTTGCCTGCCAGTGCTTGAGCAAGTAACGGTCGGTTGGCGGGTTGCATGACATCCGCTGCTGAAATCTGGGCAAATGCGCCGGCTTCGCCGGCAAACTTAATCCCCACATAATTGCACTTTTCCAGGAACAAGCCGCTGGGTTGAGTTTTTCTGCAATCATCTTTGGTCGCCTTTGTTTTTACATCGGCCAGTGCCAGCACCATGTGTGGCCAATGAGCAGTTCCTACCCCCTGATAGAGATAGGTTCCCCGCACAATGGCATCTTCATCGAGTTCTACATGGACGTGGCCTAACTGGTCAGCTTGGGATAACAGGTCTGCAAACGGTAGAACCTCGATGTGTTGTTGTCTGGCGCCCAGAGATTCGATCATAACGGGTAAGCTGAGTTGATCGATCTGGCTGGCTGCTTCAACCAGAGGTTTGTCGTTCGGGCTGGTGCCTGCGTAAATAATATCAACAGCTACCTTTGCGGGCTGATAGACATTGATTGCTCGTAGAAGCTCTGCCTGCACCGGTCGCGGCCATGGCCAGGGGCCGTAGGCATGAAGGCTTTTATCGTCGATGCCAACGATAATAATGTCTTTATCCGGCTCGATGGTCATGCGTTGAATGCCGGCGTCATACAGTAGACGATCAAAGCCGGAAAACCATTGGAAATAGTGCCCTGCGCCAACAAAAAGTCCGGCTAATACCAACAGCAGCAGAGACTCAACTCTGAATCTGAACTGTGGATTTGAGCGTCGGGCTGGGGTGTCTAAAACACCAGCAGCGGAAGGAATATTACGAGCCACCAGGGTTTCTGTTGCGCCTCAATTGAAGTTGTAACAGGGTCACTGTGCAGGGAGTTCTGCTCGGAAGCAACTTGCAGCTGGTAGCTGCCAAAATTGGGTAGCTCGATAGTTGTGTCGCCTTGACTATGCTGTTGCTGCAGGAGTGCCCCAGTGGAATCGAGTAAATCTATTTGGTAACGGAGGCCCTCGGTCGCCGGTTCGATTTCTAGAGACACGCTCAATTTTTCCCGCGTCACTCTGATGAGTTCCGGTGGTGCCGGAAACACCCTAAAAACCTGGGTCGCCGATGCTGCACCGTTGTCTGGTGTTACGTACCATCTATAAGTACCAGGCTTCAGGTCAGTGGTGTAAGACGTTGTTGGGCTTTCCCAGTTTTGCTTGGTTTGCCAATGATCCGCGGCAGCGACAATAGAATAACTTTCAGTTGGCTGTGTGTGGCGCCATTGCAGTGTTACCTGGCCGTCGACGCTGACAGTTTCGTTAAGATCTGTAGGTGCGGGATCCAGTACGTTGATTGCCTGCCTGGCATTATTGCCCTGTATTCTGCTGCTGGACACGCCGCGAACGGTAAGCAGATAAGCCCCCGGGGTTTGTGGCGGTTGGATCTGTGTCGCACTGGTGGTTGTTGCGGCGTAGACAATGCCCGGCTGAGTCTGCCGGGCCCACTCAACAACATAGTCTTGAGCACCCGCCAGCGCCTGCCAGGACAATGTGGTGCCGGCTGTGACCTGCTCCGGAAGCTTGTTAAAAACAGGCGCGACCAACAAAGCTTCTTTAACAACACCGCTGTTGCTGGCCGCCACGCCAAAACCTGCGGGCACGTCGGTGCGTTGTCCCTGTCCGGAATACGCCACCAACCCTTCCAGGGTTTCAGTGGTAGATACCGTGGGACCTTCATCCCGATTGATGCGCCCGACACGGAACTGTGTGCCTCGCACCGCAGCGATGCCCTCTGGCGTCTGGATGCGGAAACGGTCGCCACGATTCTGCGGTTTGACGGTGGCTTCACCCTGGCCGTAGGTAAAGCGTAAGTGAGTATCGACCATGCCTGCAGGACCAAAAGCTGTCAGCTTGTTAAACAGAACCTTGCTGTCAGGCGCAATGCTGATCTGGGAGCCGTCGGCAAAGCTGACCAGAGCGGCACCCTTGGAACTGATGACATAGTCGCCCATGTTGACTGCATCGCCCGCCTGGGCTGGAGACTGGCTGCCATTGTTCTGCAGTATCACAATATCGCCGGTTACCTGCACAATGGTTGCGTTGCTGGGTGAGAAAGCAAGCAATGTGGTTGGAATGGCAATACGTTGCCCTGCCTGCAGCTGCGCTGAATTGGCCAACCCGTTGTGATCAGCGATGGCCTGCGCCAAGCGACCGCTGCCACAATAATCTTCGGCAATATCCCAAAGCTTGTCTCCGGGGCGCACGGTGTAGAGCCAATCGTCGCCCCAGCTGGTTGGTGCTGTCAGGAGGATCAAGGTGACAAAAAGGCAACGCAAGGCACAAGCGAAGGGTTTCATATCTGTTCCAGACGATAGCCGTGCTGGTAGATGGTTTTAATACGAAAGCCCTGTTCCGGGTTGATGTTCATACGTTTACGGATACGGCTGACGTGTACGTCTACAGTCCGTGTGTTCAACCCGCTGACACCCCATACGTCTCTTAGAAGCTGGTCACGTGACAGCAGGCGACCGATATGTCGAAACAGATACCAGGCAAGTTCGAAATCTTTACTGGTCAGATCACAGGCTTCGCCGTTGAGATAAACGGATTGGCTTTGCGGTTTGAAATGATAGGCGCCGATTTCAAAATCGAGTTCCTGATTGGCCAGACGACGGCCTAACGCGTTTATGCGTGCAAGGAACTCACCCTGATTGATCTGCTTTATCATGTAATCGTCGGCGCCACTGGACAGGGCGTTGATAATGTCGGTTTCCGCTTCCCGCTGGGTGACAAAAAGAATGGGAACATGCCATTGAATCTGATTGCGGATGTGGTGCAAAACCTCAATACCGGTTGCGTCGGGTAACTCCCAATCGAGCACCACAAGATCAAAGTCCGGGTTAGACGTAGCCAGCGCTTCGATCAGCTTCTGCCCACGATCAAAGTGCCGGACGGTGTGTTCGGTTGCCTGCAGCCATCCCATAAGCAGTTGAGCCTGGGCGGGGTCGTCTTCAAGGAGCCATAAATGCATAACGCTAGATTACCCCAGGTTGCTTAAATCCGGGAGACTTGAAATTGCCCGATCCATGGCGCTAGCGTGAGGACTATCGACTGCGCCAGCGGCGCCGAGATGCCGTTGTCTACTGCAACCTCACCGGCGTTGATCAGTTTGATGAAGTCTCTGGTTGATAAGCCGTTTAAGACCTGACACAGATTTCCGTCCGCGCTGCCCAGCTGAGCGGATATGCCGCGTGCAATGCCGGTGATTTTCGCCGGCGGCAGTCCGTACGCCCGGATATCAGCATTCAGGAGCGGGTGTTGTTCGATAAGATTGACAACGTTCATGTTTGCAGTCGACCGATAGTGTTGTTGTTCAGCGCTTACACTAGCTGAGTCTGCTTTGTTTCGGCATAGCGATAGCGCTTTTTCGGGTTGCTTTTGCATTGGTTTTACAAATGCTGGCATGCGCTTAAGGCGGCAACACCGATGTTTCATTGTGCTAGTATTTGCGCTCGAAAAATCCCGGAAAGACGATAAAAGGAGCAGCCATGAGTGAGGAACTGGTCACTATTGACATACAGGACGGGGTAGCCGATGTCAGGCTGAACAGGGTTGATAAGTACAACGCTCTGAGCCCTGAGATGTTTGCCGCCATCATTGCTGCCGGCGAACAGCTCGCCCAGGCACCTGAAGTGCGCGCGGTTGTGCTCTCAGGCAATGGCCGCGGTTTTTGTGCGGGATTGGATATGGGTAGTTTTGCACGCATGGCGCAGGAGTCTGGCGGTAATGGTGACGCATCAGATAGCAACTCCACTGCCGCTCTTCTGCAACGTGGTGAACGACCTGAAAATCACGCGCAGCAGCCTGCCTACGTCTGGAAACGCCTGCCGGTGCCGGTGATCAGTGCTATTCATGGTGTCGCTTACGGCGGCGGCTGTCAGATTGCGTTGGGTGCGGATATCCGCATTGCTGCTCCAGACATGAAAATGTCAATCATGGAAATTAAATGGGGCCTGATCCCTGATATGAGTCTGACACAGACGTTGCGCGATCTGGTGCCTTTAGATGTTGCCAAGGAGCTGACATTTACTGGTAAGGTTTTGAATGGCCACGAAGCTAAAGAGTTAGGGCTGGTAACACATGTATCGGAGAATCCACTGGAGCACGCGCTGCAGCTTGCGAAAGAGATTGCCGGTAAATCTCCCGATGCCATCCGTGCCGGTAAGCAGCTGCTGGAGATTGCCTGGCATGCTGATGAGCGTATCGGTCTTGAACTTGAATCTGCTTTGCAGACGATTTTGATCGGCTCACCTAATCAGGTTGAGGCCGTCACTGCCAATTTTGAAAATCGCGCACCTGTTTTTGTCGATCCTGCCTGAATATGAGTTGGGAAGCAGAAATCAAGGAGTTGCAACGCCGCAGGTATCTGGCGAAGCAGCAGGGTGGCAAGGCGGGTATCGCCAAACAGCACAGCAAAGGCCGTTTGACGATCCGCGAGCGGATTGAGGTTCTGCTTGATGAACGGAGTTTTCGTGAGCACGGTCAAGCCACCGCCAGTCCGGTTTATGATGACAATGGTGACATAGAAGAATATGTACCGGCCAACTATGTGGTTGGCTTCGGCAAAATTGCGCAACGCCGTGTGGTGGTGGGCGGCGAAGATTTCACCTTGAAAGGTGGTTCACCTAATGCGGCCGGGTTGCGTAAAAGTGTTTATGCTGAGCATCTTGCGGTGCAATACAAAGTACCACTGGTGCGTTTGTTGGAAGGTGGCGGTGGCAGTGTCAAAGGCTCGGCTAAAAAAGGCGGCACCGTTGGCGAACCTGTTTTTGCCGAGCCGCGCTTTAAGATTATCGCTGACGCGATGTCTCAGATACCCGTGGTGTCTGGCGCCATGGGTGCGGTTGCCGGTTTTCCTGCCGGGCGGCTGGTGGCGTCACACTTTTCAGTGATGACAAAGCATACTGCCCAGGTGTTGATAGGCGGCCCTGCACTTGTTGAGCGTGCCCTGGGCGTCAAAATGACCAAAGATGAGCTGGGTGGTGCGCAGGTGCATTCGCGCAGCGGGGTGATCGATAACCTTGCTGAAGATGAACACGATGCTATCTCTCAGCTGCGGCGATTCCTCAGCTACCTGCCCAGCAGTGTATGGGAACGAACGCCACGTCAGGTTTGTACAGATCCAATCGACCGGATGGAAGAAGAGCTGCTGAATTGCGTGCCGCGGGAATCCAACGCGCCATTTGATATGCGCGCCATAGTTAATATGGTTGTAGATAAGGACAGTTTTTTTGAAACTGGCGCTGACTTTGGTCCAAGTCAGATCTGTGGTCTTGCCCGTCTTGACGGCCAGCCGGTGGGTATACTGGCAAATGACTGCAACTTTTATGCTGGCGCTATGACTGCGGAAGCTGCGCAGAAGTATCGACGGTTTGTCGAGATGTGTGACACTTTCCACGTGCCGGTGGTGAATTTTGTAGATCAGCCGGGCTTTATGATTGGTCCCGAGTCAGAGCGAAGCGGCACTATCCGCTATGGTATGGCGGCGGTTGCTGCGGCTGCTCAGGCGACGGTGCCCTGGGCTGTGGTTCAGGTGCACAAAGGGTTTGGTGTTGCCACTGCTGCGCACTACGCGCCGGGCAATTACGTGCTCGCCTGGCCGTCTGTCGAATCTGGTGCGCTGCCTCTGGAGGGCGGTGTTGCTGTCGCTTACCGACGTGAGATTGAAGCTGCCGAGGACCCGGAAGCGAAGCGGCGCGAATACGAAGATAAGCTGCGCGAGGGCCGATCACCTTTTCCCCGTGCTGAATCTTTTGCAGTGCATGAACTCATAGACCCGCGCGAAACCCGTCCGATGTTGTGCGATTGGATTGACTGGATCCAGCCGCAGCTCGATACCCTGCTCGGCCCGGTACACTTCGGCATACGACCTTGAATTCTTTTTTCTGCTAACTCAACTGGAGTAATAAAAATGACAATATCTTTTGAAAATCAGGTGGCGATTGTCACCGGTGCCGGCGGCGGCCTTGGTCGCTGCCATGCACTGGAGCTTGCTCGCCGTGGTGCAAAGGTTGTGGTGAACGACCTCGGTGGCGCCATGGATGGCACCGGTGGTTCTTCCGCAGCAGCTGAAAGCGTGGTTGCCGAGATTGTGGCAGCGGGTGGTGAAGCAATCGCCAATGGGGGTTCAGTGTCTGATCGAGCGGGTGCTAAAAGCATGGTTGATGATGCGATGAATGCCTGGGGCCGCGTTGATATTCTGATCAACAATGCAGGCATCCTGCG
>CBDUMB010000124.1:0-7966 GCA_965368205.1 uncultured Pseudomonadaceae bacterium
ACCTGTGACAGTGAAACGGTCCGAGGGCGTATCTACTACACGGTGAATAGTGTTGGCAGCTGTGCTGCAGGCAGCCTGGTTGCAGAGCGTGAGGTGCTGGTTCAGGCAACACCCTGATCATTTGCCATCCAATAGCGTAAGGGCTTACATTTCCAGTTCCTGCATCTTCCTTGTTAATGTATTGCGCCCCCAACCTAACAGCTCTGCGGCGTCTTTTTTCCGACCCCCTGTTTTACCTAACGCTGCAGTGATCATAATTCGTTCGAAACGCGGCATGGCGGCATCCAGTAACGGGATGCTCTCGGCACTGTCGAGGAGTTGAGTGGCCCACAGTTCAAGGCCACTCTCCCAGTCTGCGTCTGCGCTTGCGGTATTGGTTTGCTGCAATTCGGATGGCAGGTCTTCAACCAGAATGATCCTCGAGCTGGCCATGACATGCAGCCAGCGGCAGGTATTTTCAAGTTGACGCACGTTTCCGGGCCACGGTAGCAGGGTGAGGTAGTCTTCGGTTTCAGGCGCCAGGCGTTTGCTCTCGTCACCCAACTCGCGGGCCGCTGCCTCAAGAAAGTGACGTGCCAGCACAGGTATATCGGTACGTCGCTCCGCAAGCGCGGGTACGTGCACGCGGATGACGTTGAGACGATGATACAGATCCTCGCGAAACTTGCCCTGGGTAACCAGCGTTTCCAGATTCTGGTGGGTGGCCGCAATGATGCGCACATCTACCTGTACAGATTGATGGCCGCCGACGCGATAGAATTCATTTTCCGCCAACACTCTGAGTAATCTGGTTTGTGCAGTAGAGGGCATATCGCCAATTTCATCCAGGAACAGCGTGCCCCCATCCGCTTGTTCGAAGCGGCCAACCCGTCGTGCGTTAGCGCCGGTAAAGGCGCCTTTTTCGTGCCCGAACAATTCACTTTCGATCAGCTCATCGGGAATGGCGGCAACGTTTAAGGCGATAAACGGGCTGCTGGAACGCGGGCTATGGCGGTGCAGGGCTTTGGCGACCAGCTCTTTGCCTGAGCCGGAAGGACCGTTAATGAGCACGGACACATTTGAAGAGGACAGCCTGCCAATGGCACGAAACACTTCCTGCATGGCCGGTGCCTGACCAATGATTTCAGGTGCAGGTTCACTCTTGACGGTGTCCAGGGCGCCGGCTTCCTGAGAATGGGCAATGGCTCGCTGTACCACCGCTACGGCTTCATCAACATCGAACGGTTTGGGCAGATATTCGAATGCGCCCTGTTCGAAAGAGGCCACAGCGCTCTGCAGATCTGAATGAGCAGTCATGATGATGATCGGCACAGACGGGTGCGTGGCTTGCACCTGCTCAAGGAATTCCAGGCCTGACATACCGGGCATGCGCACATCTGTAATGATCGCCATAGGCGCATCGTTGTGCAGGTGGTGCATCGCCTGGTCAGCGGTGTTGAAAGCTGTGATTGGAATACCTGCCTGACTTAAAGCACGGTCGAGTACCCAGCGTATCGATCGGTCATCGTCGATTACCCAAACGTTGTCATTCATTTTGCATATCCATCGTTGTGCTCACGATTCCTTAGCAGACGGCGCCACTGCTTGTTGAAAAGGCAGGTAAATCGAGAAGCAAGTTTGCCCCGGGCGCGAATTCACCTGGATAGAACCATGATGTTGAGAAATTATGTTCTGTGTAATTGCCAGCCCCAGGCCGGTGCCGTCGGGCCGACCGCTGATCATAGGGAAAAAAATTCGATCTTCGAGGTCCTGGTCAATACCTGGTCCGTTGTCGGCAATGTCGAGCTGCATCACCATGCGGTGTCTGCACGCGCCGATGGTGAACTGCCTGACGACTCGCGTGCGCAGCAGAATCTGCGGCTCTTCAGTATTCTGCAGGGCTTGTGAAGCATTGCGCAGGATGTTCAGAATTGCCTGAATGATCTGCGACTCATCTGCTTCAACGTGGGGCAGGCTTGGATCGTAGTCGCGTATCCATTTGATGGTGTTGGGGCGCTCCACTTCGATCAGTTGGATGACGTGTTCAAACACTTTCAGGATGTTTACCGGTGTGATGGCCAGTTCGCGCTGCGGACCCAGCATCCGATCAACCAGTTCTTTGAGTCGGTCAGCTTCACTGATGATGACGCCGGTATATTCTTTTAGATCTTCCTCTGGCAGTTCACGCTCGAGCAGTTGAGCCGCACCGCGAATCCCGCCAAGTGGGTTTTTTACTTCGTGAGCAAGTCCGCGGATGAGTTGTCGCGCTGTTTCCTGGCGCGCAACGGACGCACCATCTTTGTTGATGCGTTTCAGGCGGGCCAGGGCTTGCAGTTCAAGGACCAGTGAGCGCGGTCCGTCAGGAGGGCGATTTAGTATTGAGACAGTAAAGTCGACATCTTCGGTGACGTTATCCGGTAGCCGCAGGGTGGCTTCACGCTCAGTGTAGGGTTGTCCCTCTTCCAGCGCATTCTGCAATGCTGGAATAATTTCGTCAGCGCGCATGATCAACTGATGCAGCGGCAGGCCGATGGCGTGTGCGGCAGACGTGTGTAACAGGTTCTCGGCAGCGGAGTTAACATTTTCGATGCGCAGGCTTTCATCGATGACCAAAACCGCAGTCATCATGTTGTCGAGTATCTGTTTATAAGTATCTATCGACATAAAAGCTTGTCCCCAATCCGGTACTCCCCATCCATTGCTCTCCAATCCATACGCTAAGCAACATTCGGGCCGCTTTTTCGAAAGGGCGTTAGTAAGCGTCCACTTCGTTTAAAAGGCCCAATGGATCAAGCCCGAAAAGACTTTCTCGTGGTAGTGTAGCAGGGCCAGGATGCGAATATTCGGGCGCCTCAATGCACCAAAATAGGGCATGCCCTGTTTTGGGTCAATAGGAGAGGGGCAAAAGGGTTATCCCTTGGGTTGTTTACGCGGGTTATTAAGGATCGAGTAACGCTGCAGATGTACAACAACGGCGCTGGAACTGGCCAGTACGCTGTTGTTGGCGTCGATAACCTGGGCAATCAGTGAGTGTGTACCGCGATCTATGTTTTGCAATGAAACGGTTGCACTAGGTGCTTCTCCTGCAATCTGTCCATCAACCAACACCTGCAGGCGATGGCCCGCAGCAGTATTGAGCGCCGGGTCCAGGGCAACGCTGACAGAGATGTTGCCGGTATTTTCCCGCAAAGCTTCGTCATGCGCGGGGGATGTAATTGCAATTTTGTCATAGCCTGCGGTTGGTGTGTCCTCAGCCATGTCTTCTTCATCTTCAGCAGCAGGTGCTACCGCAGCAGGTGTTGCGACTTCGGGACGGTATGAATTTCCCTGCGTGATCTCGACAGACTTAGCATCATCTTTAGGTGGCACATCGGTAAAAACCACGTTGCCTTCGGCATCGGTTGTTTTGTAGATCGCGGCATGAGCTTCGGATATCGATGTAAGACTGGCAACTGTAACCACAAGTAGGGCAAGTAGCAGGGGTTTGCCGGGATTCAACAATTGTACGTTCATGGTGTCAGTCTGCCTCTTAAGCGTGCTCCAAGTAGCCTATTGGACCACAAATATGCAAAAAAAAGCCCTGCTAAGAGCAGGGCTTTGTAACCAAACGGTAAAAGGTGTCCAGAGCTAGCTGGCGAGGCCTTCCTTGGTGGTTTTGATAATTGCAGCCGCTACTTTGTAGGGGTCGGCATTAGAAGCAGTTCGACGATCTTCGAGTCGACCCACCCAGCCATCGGTCATGGTGGTGATGGGGATTCGAATAGAAGCGCCGCGGTCAGAAACCCCGTAGCTGAACATGTCGATAGACTGCGTTTCATGTTTACCGGTCAAGCGATGCTCGTTGTGTTCGCCATAGACGCTGATGTGGCGTTCAATATTGCGTCCAAAGGCTTCACAAATCTTGGTAAACGTTTCTTCTTTGCCAGATTCGCGCATAGTGCCATTTGAGAAGTTAGCGTGCATACCGCTGCCGTTCCAGTCGGTGTCACCCAGAGGTTTGGGGTGCCAGTTGATGGCGTAGCCAAAACGTTCACCGGTGCGTTCGAGGAGGTATCGAGCAACCCATGTTTCGTCGCCTGCACGCTTGGCACTTTTGGCGAAGACCTGGAATTCCCACTGACCCGCTGCAACCTCAGCGTTGATGCCTTCAAGGTTGATGCCTGCTTCCAGACACAGGTCCATGTGCTCTTCTACACATTCGCGACCGTAGGCATTTTTTGCGCCCACAGAGCAGTAGTAAGGGCCTTGTGGTGGCGGGTAGCCGCCATGTGGGAAGCCTGGAGGTAAGTTGGTGTCCATATCCCAGAGGAAGTATTCCTGCTCGAACCCGAACCAGAAATCTTCGTCATCGTCGTCGATGGTGGCACGGCCATTGGAAGGATGCGGCGTACCATCTGCATTCATTACCTCACACATGACGAGGTAGCCATTTTTGCGGTCCGGATCGGGGCAGATGTATACGGGCTTTAACAGACAATCTGAATCGCCACCCTCTGCCTGTTCTGTTGAGCTGCCATCGAAGGACCACTCCGGGCACTCTTCCAGGGTGCCGCCAAAGTCTTTTCGTACCTGGGTTTTGCTACGCAGGCTCTGGGTCGGATGGTATCCGTCCAGCCATATGTATTCTAATTTTGATTTCATTGTTAGATGTGTCTCCTTCTCTACTCGAAGATTAAAAGTTCGCAGCTCACGCGTTGAACCGTGTGCATTATGGTGCGCGTTGTGAGGAGCAAGAAGTGTGCCACGGAGATGCGGCTAATATAAGGGGCTGCACGGGCGTTTGTTTCGAAAAACGCACTTATAAGGTGCGTTTTCTGTTAAAGTGCCCCGTTATAGCGCTATTTAGACTTTTTTGCGTGCCTGACGAAGGAGAGGCGCGCTGATCATTCACTCGAATGGCAATAAATGGTGCAGAGTTTATTGTCCGCAGTCCAACACTTGAAAAATTCTCTTGAATATTGGCGCGACAGTTCAACATTGTTCCGCCATAATCGCCGCCGTTTTTCTCCCCCCACCGCAAACCTTAAAGAGGCCATCTAGTCCAGTGTCTAACCCAAACGTAAGAAACGTTGCGATCATCGCCCACGTCGACCATGGTAAAACCACCCTGGTTGACAAACTGTTGCAACAGACAGGTTTTGTTGCCGCACATGGCGCCGAACGTGTCATGGATAGCAATGATCTCGAAAAAGAGCGGGGTATTACGATCCTGTCGAAAAACACCTCTATTGATTACAACGGTACGCGCATCAATATTGTGGATACACCCGGGCACGCGGACTTCGGCGGTGAGGTCGAGCGTATTCTTTCGATGGTCGATGCCGTATTGCTGCTGGTCGATGCGGTGGATGGGCCTATGCCGCAAACGCGTTTTGTCACTCAGAAAGCTTTTGGCTTTGGGCTCAAGCCTATTGTTGTGGTGAATAAAATTGACCGCCCGGGCGCAGAGCCCTATCGCGTCATGGACGAAGTGTTTGATCTCTTCGATAGCCTGGGTGGCACCGAGGAACAGCTGGATTTCAGCGTGATTTACGCCTCTGCCCTGCAGGGTATAGCCGGCACAGAACTTGATCAGATGGCCACAGACATGGCGCCGCTACTGGATCTGATTGTTTCGGAAGTGCCGCCGCCGGATGTAGACAGTGAAGGTGGTCTGCAGATGCAGATTACTTCATTAGGCTACTCCACTTACGAAGGCGTCATGGGTGTCGGTCGTGTTACACGTGGCTCGTTGCGGCGCAATCACCCGGTTGTCGTCGTTGACCGTGAAGGTAAGCAACGCAAAGGCAAAATCATGACCGTTTATGGCTACAGTGGCCTTGAGCGGGTAGAACAGGAGACTGCAACCGCCGGAGATATCGTCTGTATAACAGGCATTGCCGGTATTGGTATTTCCGATACGATCTGCGACCCGGATAATGTTGAAGCGCTGCCGGCGTTGACGGTTGATGAGCCAACATTGTCTATGCTGTTCTGTGTAAATAACTCGCCTCTCGCGGGTAAAGAAGGCAAGTTCCTGACCAGCCGTCAGATCCGTGAGCGCCTTTTCACGGAGGCGTCGCACAATGTTGCGCTGAATGTGGAAGAAACTGCCGATCCGGATCGATTCCGAGTGTCTGGTCGCGGCGAGCTGCATTTGTCGGTACTCATTGAAACCATGCGGCGCGAAGGATATGAGCTGGCAGTGTCGCGTCCCCAGGTGATTTTCAAAGAAGAAAACGGGGAAATTTTAGAACCCTACGAAACCCTCAGCCTGGATATTGAAGAGCAGCATCAGGGCAAAGTGATGGAAGCGTTAGGGGATCGGCGTGGCGAACTGCAGGAAATGATGCCTGATGGCCAGGGTCGCGTGCGGTTGCAGTTCCGCATTCCTACTCGCGGCATTATGGGTTATCGCCCTGTATTTTTATCGCAGACGTCAGGTACAGGAATCATGTCCTTTGCATCGGCAGGCTTTGGTCCGCGCTTAAACGATGTTGTTGGCCAGCGTAGTAACGGTGTGCTGATTTCGAATGCTGCTGGTAAGGCGGTAGGTTTTGCATTGTTCAATCTGCAGAATCGCGGACGTATGATGGTGAAACCCAATGACGTGGTCTACGAAGGTATGGTGGTTGGTCTGCATAACCGGAACAATGACCTGACCGTAAACCCGCTAAAAGAGAAAAAGCTCACCAACGTGCGAGCATCCGGTACAGATGAAGCCATTGCGCTTGCTGCACCCATTACGCTGACCCTGGAACAGGCCCTGGAATTTATCGACGATGATGAGCTTGTCGAAGTGACACCAGGCGGCATCCGCGTACGCAAGGCACTGCTGAAGGAACATGAACGCAAACGAGCTTAGTGGTTCGCGTGCCAGTCGAAAATGAAGGCGCTGTTGCAGCGAGTTTCCAGCGCCTCGGTTGAGGTTGGTGGAACGCAGATCGCAAGTATCCAATCTGGTCTGCTGGTTTTCCTGGGTGTAGCCGCCGGCGATAATCATGAACAGGTTGACTGGCTGGCCGACAAAGTGGTTGGGTTACGTATCTTTCCCGGCACAGGCGCAGACGCAGCTAAACCGATGAATCGCAGTGTGGTGGACATCAGCGGGGAAATTCTTGTGGTTTCTCAATTTACGCTGGCCGCAGACACCAGTCGAGGGCGCCGCCCGGGGTTTTCTACAGCGGCAGCGCCTGAGGTGGCGGAGCCACTGTATCAGGCTTTTGTTACTGAACTGCGCAAAACGGTTGCCGTGCAAACCGGTAAGTTTGGCGCCGATATGCAGGTAACGCTGGTCAACGATGGTCCCGTAACGTTTATGTTGGAACGTTAGGTCGCCGGCTTTTCCCGTTCATCAACTCGAGCAACATTTTCATCGCACCTTCATGTTCATCCGAGGCGAGCAATACGCATACAGTCTGGCCGCTCTGGGTGAAGTGAAATGCAGAAGCTGTGTAACCAGGGCCGCCGCCATTGTGGCCATACATAATGCCCGGCTCAATCATCACGCCATAACCATAATGTGGATCTACCCAGGGCGGTTGATCAGCGTTGACCCTGGCGGCGTCCAACTGCAGGCCGCGAACCAGGTCTGAGTGGATGAATCGGGCGATGTCTAACGCACTGGATAAGATAACGCCATGCCAGACCCACTCAGCGGGGTAGTGGGGTAACCTGTCAGCAAACAGTCCTGTTTGCACGCGCGTGTCATGTAGTGCCAGCGGTTTGAGAATCAATTGTTCCAGGATTTCAGGCCAACGCTGATTACACTCAAGCTCCAATATTTTTTTCAGTAACCAGTATCCTGGGTTGGAGTAGGCAAACCGTTCGCCGGGGTGATGCGCTCGGGGCTGGTGCAGTGTTCTGCGTGCGTATTCTGCGTCGCTCCAGGGTGTATCACCCCTTTCAATAGCCTGGTGATACTCGGGTAGTATTGTGTAGTCAGACAAGCCTGCGGTGTGCTGCAGCAGGTGTTTTACGGTGATACCGCCTGGGTCAGGTAACCATT
>CBDUMB010000125.1:0-7946 GCA_965368205.1 uncultured Pseudomonadaceae bacterium
AGCGCCTAACAGCACCTCAAAATCACGCACATCCGCTGCGCGCTCGCGCAACCAGGGCGGTGTGCCGGGGTCTCTCAAGCGTCCGTAAACCGGATGATTGTGCCAGCGCTCAAGCACTGTATCTGCTGCACCACTCAACCCAAGACAGGCCAGTGTGCTCTGAGCACGCCAGTCCGATGTATCCTCGGCGGGCGAAATCAGACAATCTGATTGGGTGGTCACAGCCAGGGTCTGCGCCAGTTCCGACAGACCCATCTCACGAATCAGGTCCTGCGCGGTGGGCTCAGCATGGGCTGATGGAAAAACGCCCGCCAGACTCATCAGAACCAGCAGCACAATATGTTTCATCCCAGACCATTCCTTAAACTATGCAGGCACCATACTCACAGACTGGGAATAAGTGAATCCGCCCCTTCCTTGTTACCAGGGAAGAGGCGGATTCTGGAGAGGCGTGCTGTCGCCAGCACGCAAGGGGAGAAGGTGCAGCGCCCGGGGAGGGGCGCTGCGTTTCCGGAGTCCTAGGCTTCGCAGCCCTTTGGAGAGTGGAACATTGGAGTAGAGAGTCTAAGCGGCCTCCGGAAAACTGGTTGATCGACTGGCGCTAGCCTCGCCTTCTGTTGGGGCTAACTCTGTTTCAATTCTGCTCTTACTGATGAAATTCAAATGCGCGCGGTTCAAACGCCGCGCAATACTGTCGGTAGCAGCAGCAACATCACTGCCATAGGAAAACTCTATGGCGGGCAGAAATTCAATGGTGGCCTGGCCACGGCCTGCGCTTTTGCTCCCTTTCGGGCGGAGGTTCTGCAGTCCACCGAGATAAACAGGCACTACAGGCACCTGATTACGCAGCGCCAACAGTGTTGCGCCATGTTTGAACTCACCCAGGGTATCGCCGGTGGCTCTTGTGCCTTCCGGAAAAAGTAAAACATGCTGCTGTTTTTCCAACAGCCAGTTTGCGTATGACAAAGCGCCAGCACCACCACCGCGCATGATCGGAAAGTTGCCCAACGCCAGCGATTGATACCAGGGCTGCAACACCATTTTGTCTTTGCCTTTCACAAACCAACGGTCTTGCGCTGCACCGTAGAAAAGACTCTGCCGGACATTGGCGGGCAGCGATTCATTGATCACCAGTGTATCCAGGTGACTGCTGTGATTTGCCACAAACACACAGGGTCCTGCAAGGCTCTGCAGATGTTCCAGGCCCTTGACGTCAATGTGTTCGCAGGCTTTCTCAACCCAGCGTGTATATGTTCGATAGCGCCAAACCCGTCTGACAAGTTTCGCCCATGCCTGCACCTGCCATTTGTGCGGTCCGGCATACTTGGAGGTATCCTCCTCATACAACGTTGGCACCACTTTCTTCCTGGCGGCAGATTCAACGTTACTACGCAGAAGTGACTTTATGTTCAGGTCAACAATACTCATCAGACGTCTTGGTTTGGGCTATGTGATTACGTTGATTAAGTAATAGCAAAGGGCGTGCCAATATCCGACAAAACAGCATTTAATCGAAATTTGCGCGCCGCGCTGTGGTTAGCTGGAGGGGAATTCAGAAAACAGGCTGCTACCCAACCCTATCGACCCGCAAAATGAACCAAATGGAGGCAGCCATTATCTACGCTGCACCAAGCTGGTTCACCGGACTAGGCGCTGGCTATCAGACCATCGTCACCAAGACGTAAATTCAGAGTGGAGAGGTATCTGCGCACATCTTTATTAGCCGCAATCACGCGTTGAGCGTTGCTGTCTAATTGTGTCTGCCACTTCAGATCCGGGCGGATTTCTGATTGTTTTACCGCGTCTGCATGTGCCGTTTTTGTCGTGCCGAAGGTGTTACCTTCACCAAACCGCAACTGCTTGGATTCAAACTCAAGCCCCAATCGGGGCATCAGTTTTTGCAGGGTAGCTTGCGTATCAAACACCACATCACGGTAGGTCACAACAGCGTGAGCCACTTTGCTCTTGGTCATATAGTCACTGATCTGGCGATTTTCGCGCAGCCACTTATAGATAAACACATCTACCCAACTGCCGGTGAGAATCTGCGCAGCCCGGCTGGGCACACGTTTGGCTACCCGCAGACGCTGGGTGCGCCGCCGTTTTTCCGAGTCATAGGTATTGAGCCAGCGCAGCACCAGCGCACGTGGGTCGCGGATCAGGTGTACCAGGCGCAAATCCAGCTGTTGACCATCAGTAACGCGTTTTACCCATTTCACTTTCTTGGAGTTATCTACAATCACCGGGGCAGCTATACCCTGATCAGCACTGAAACGTTCAGCCAGGGTTGCGTACCACTGCCCTACCGGCTGCTCACTTAAGTTGTGAAACAGGGGTGACGCATTGTACTGGGACACCACGGGAGCCTGGTTTGATGTGCCCACAAGCTGTTCGTAGCGGTGCAGTTCACCCACCCCGAAACATTGTGAATGAGCGCTGACCAGGTGGGACAGCAGATGTGAGCCTGAGTAATTAGTCCCCAGGAGAATAACCACACGGTGTTTGGGCTGAGAAGATTGCATGGCACTATTGTCGCCTACATCGACAGACCCTGCCACAGGCTGACACCAGTCATTACTGCTTTAGGCATCAGAGCGGACCGCAGCGTCACATCGGTCGAATCTGTCTAACCGGCGCTGCAAACAGATATCAAGCCTGCGTATACTGCGCCCAAACCTACTAAGGATTGTCATGCTTACCCAATCACTGGTCCGACTCTTCACTGCCCTGCTGCTCTGCACAACTACCCCGGCGGCGCTTGCTCAATGGACCATCAACAGTGACCTGTCACGCCTGAGTTTCGTTTCAATGAAAGCCACTCACATCGCTGAGGTGCACAAATTCACTCAATTCGAAGGCGGACTGGCTGACAACGGCGCCATCAATATCGAGATTAATCTGGCCAGCCTGGATACGCTGATCCCGATACGCAATGAGCGCATGCTGGAATTCTTGTTCGAGGCGGCGACCTATCCCACCGTAACAATCACCGGCCGCGTTGACCCCATGGCAATCAAAGCACTGAAATCTGGAGAGGTTGCCATCCTGGCCGTTGAAGCCATGGTGACACTGAAAGACAGTCAAACGCCGATCACCACCGAGGTTTTGGTCAGCAAACATGACAATCGTGTGGTTGTGACCAGCCTGCAACCTATCGTGCTCAACACCTCTTCACTGGGTTTAAGTGAAGGCGTCGAAAAACTGCAGGCGTTGGCAGGGCTGCCCAGCATCAGCCAGTCCGTGCCGGTTTCCCTGGTCATGACTTTTGATGCAGGCTAGCTGCATCTGCTAAAAAGGCAGTGGCGTGCGAGCGTAAGCGACCAGAAAAATATAGCCCACGCTACACAGGGCGCCGATCAAACCGATATGTTTGGCCGCGCCCTGGCCCCGCAACGTCATCACCCCGAAACCGATGTAGGCCAGCAGTGCGACCAGCTTCGCCAGCAACCAGCTCTGCCAGGGCCCATCAGGCAAGCTGAAGGCCAATACCACGCCCAGAGTCAGCAACAAGGTGTCCACCACGTGCGGGGCAATTTTCACCCACTTTTCCTGCAGCAGATCCGAACCGCTATAGGACCAGCCCGCACGGATAACAAAGCCCGCAACGGATAGAAAAGCCAGACTGAAGTGTAATGTTTTCAACATGTGTGTATTTTGATGGCGAAAACCTAACTATACCTCCATATGCAGAACCCGTCTGATCCCAGTACCCAGGGTATTGATGCCCTTATCGACGCCGCCATGCGGCCGCTGGCAGATGTCGCGTCCAACTTCATTTTCTTTTCTATCGACATGTTTGGCACACCTGTACCGCTGATTGTTCTGTGGTTGGTTGCTGGAGGCGTGTTTTTTACCGTCTATCTGCGCTTTATAAACTTCCGTGGCTTCCGACACGCGATTGAACTGGTGTCCGGAAAACACGTTGAAGCTGATGACCCCGGCCAGATCAGCCAGTTCCAGGCGCTCACAACCGCCGTATCCGGCACTGTCGGCATCGGTAATATCGCCGGCGTTGCGGTTGCCATATCCATCGGTGGACCCGGTGCCACGTTCTGGCTCATCGTCGCCGGGCTGCTCGGCATGTCGACCAAGCTTGCTGAATGTACCCTCGGCGTGATGTTCAGACGTTACGAAAACGGCGTGGTATCTGGCGGCCCGATGTATTACCTGGAACGCGGCCTGGCCGAGCGGAACTGGCCAAAACTGGGCCGCGGTTTAGGCATTTTTTACGCTGCCAGCATGGTGATTGGCTGCCTGGGTATCGGCAACATGTTCCAGTCAAACCAGGCAGCCGCCATATTTATTAACGTCACTGGCGGCGCTGACAGCTGGTTTGCAGACCAGAGCTGGCTGCTCGGTTTCGCCCTGGCTCTGGGGGTCGGTGCTGTGATCATTGGCGGCATTCAATCCATTGCCATCACAACTGCGCGACTGGTACCCGCCATGGCACTGCTGTATGTCGTCACCGCGCTGCTTGTCATCGCCATGAATTACGAAGCACTGCCGGGCGCATTTGCTGCCATCTGGAACGGCGCCTTCGACCCGCAAGGCATCAGTGGCGGCATCATCGGCGTTATGATCATTGGTTTCAGGCGCGCCGTTTTTTCCAACGAAGCGGGCCTTGGCTCTGCCGCTATCGCGCATTCCACTGCACGCACCAAAGAGCCTGTTAGTGAAGGTTTTGTCGCCCTGCTGGAGCCGTTCATAGACACGGTGGTGATCTGCACCATTACTGCGCTGGTGATCATCACAACTGTGTACGATCCCTCTCTGGGCAGTGAGAATATGGCCGGCATTGAGCTCACTACCCAGGCTTTTGCCAGCACTTTATCCTGGAGCCCAATTCCTTTGTCTGTCGCAGCGATTCTGTTTGCCTATTCCACCATGATCGCGTGGTCTTATTATGGCCTTAAAGCGTTTACCTACCTGGTCGGTAACCATCGTATTGCAGACATTTCGTTTAAATTGTTTTTCCTTGCATTTGTCGTGCTGGGCGCCAGCATCGAATTGTCTTCGCTGATCGATTTATCTGATGCCATGGTATTTATTGTGGCCATTCCCAACCTGCTGGGCCTGTATCTACTGGCCCCGCTGATCAAGGCAGAGTTAATAAAATATGAAACCAAACACCTGGACTAAGTTCCTCTGCATTATCGGTATCGGAGCGGCACAGCTGCCATTACAGGCTGCGGATCAATACGCGGACGCGGTACTGATCTCCAATCATGTGGTCACCATGGCCAGCCGCACCGCCCGCACGGGTGAACCCATGGCTATTGCCATTAAAGGTGAGCGTATTGTTGGTCTCACCACGCCCGCTGATGCCGAACGTTGGGTAGGGCCGGACACCGAGCGCGTCGAGCTTGAGGACCAGGCCATATTACCAGGCTTTATCGACGCCCATGGCCACGTCTCTTTCTCGGCGCTGGCTACCAATCTTGCCAACGTGGCTTCACCGCCGGTTGGTCCTGTCACCAATATCCAGGATTTGCAGGAAACACTTAACGCATTCATATCCCGTCAGGGCATACCCGAGGGTGAATGGGTTGTGGGAATGGGCTATGACGATTCGCTGATCGCCGAACAGCGTCACCCGAACCGTGATGATCTCGACCAGGTATCCACTCGCCATCCCATCCTGCTGATCCATGTTTCCGGACATCTGGTTGCCGGTAACAGCCGCGCCCTGGCTCGCGGTGGCATCAGTGCGGAGACCCCAGACCCGGCTGGCGGCGTCATCCGCAGGCGGCCAGACAGTCGCGAACCTGACGGTGTGCTGGAAGAAACCGCAACCTACGCGCTGCGCAAATACATGACTGCACCCAACACCGACCCTCTCGGCAGCCTGACGCGGGCACTGCAGGACTACGCCAGTTACGGTATCACCACAGCTCAGGATGGCGCTGCAGGGCCAGACGTGATGACGTTGCTGGAACAGGCCGCCGCGGCGGACAAACTGCCGTTGGATGTGATTGCCTACCCGGTGGGACAGGCTGACGCAATCAGCATGGTTGATCGTTACAACTGGGGGGAATACAACAAGCGCCTGAAAGTGGCCGGTGTAAAGCTGATTCTGGATGGTTCACCCCAGGGCAAAACCGCCTATCTCAGCAAGCCGTACCATGTGCCCCCACCCGGCGCAGCAGAAGACTATGCAGGCTACCCAACCATCACGCCTGCTCGCACAACAGAACTGGTCGGGACTTACCTGCAGCACGAGATTCCTATTATTGCCCACGCGAACGGCGACGCTGCTGCGCAAATGTTGATTGAAGCCGTCGCTCAGGCAAGACCTGAGCATGATCACCGCACCGTCATGATTCACGCCCAGACCGTGCGCGAGGACCAGATTACACAGATGAAGATGCTCGACATGATCCCTTCCTATTTCAGTGCACACACCTTCTTCTGGGGAGACTGGCACCGTGATTCAGTTTTGGGGGAAACACGCGGCGCAAATATCAGCCCTACGGCCTCTACCGTGCAACGTGGCATGGTCTTTACCGTGCATAACGATGCACCCATAGTGCCGCCTGACATGCTGCGTCTTTTATGGGCGACAACAAACCGGCTCACACGATCTGGAGCGGTCCTGGGACCTGCACAGCGGGTCTCCATATACGATGGGCTGCGTGCGATGACAATATTTGCCGCGTACCAGCAATTTGAAGAACAAGACAAAGGCACCATTGAGGTAGGCAAACTGGCAGACCTGGTTGTGTTGTCTGCTGATCCCTTAAAAACTGACGCTGCAGACCTGATGTCACTTGAGGTCAAAGCAACTTACGCCAGAGGCCGCAAGGTTTTCTGAGCGCTTGCGTTATACTCCATGGTTTTACACGGAGCCCTAAGCCCATGTTAGGACCAACATCACACAGCTACTTTTCTCAGCGTTTGCGCCTGCACTACGTCGATTGGGGTAATCCAGATGCGCCGCCGATGATTCTGATCCACGGCGGCCGTGACCACTGCCGCAACTGGGATTGGGTGGCTGAGCAGTTTCGCAACGACTATCACATCATTGCACCTGATCTGCGTGGGCATGGCGACAGCGAGTGGATGCGTGGCGGCTCTTACAACCAGGTGGACTACGTCTACGACATTGCGCAGCTGCTGGACCAGAAAGGCATGGCACCGGTGACCGTGATTGGACACTCCCTGGGTGGCTCAATTTCACTGTTGTATACCGCGCTGTTTCCACAGAACGTCAAAAAGCTGGTCTCCATCGAGGGTATGGGGCCACCACCGGCGATGGTCGAAGAGCGCATCAATCAACCGATGAACAAACGTCTGCACGATTGGATGGGCGACCTGCGTAAGCTTTCCGGGCGACTGGTACGTCGCTACGACACGCTTGAAGAGGCCTTTCAACGCATGCAGGCGGAAAACCCACATTTATCTGAAGCCCAGGCCAGACATCTGACCATTCACGGCAGCAATCAGAACGAAGACGGTACCTTCTCGTGGAAGTTTGACAACTACGTACGTACATTTTCTCCGATCGGTGTGCCCATCGAAGAAACCTGGCGTATGTACGGCAACATTACCTGCCCAACGCTTTTAGTACGCGGCCTGGAATCCTGGGCAAGCGACCCGATAGCTGACGGGCGCGCCAAGCACTTCACATGTCCTTTAGAAGTTGAAGCGTTTGGTAAAGCCGGGCATTGGGTCCACCATGATCAGCTTGACCCCTTTGTCGAACGGGTCCGCACCTTCCTGGCAGACTGATATGAGCGAGCGCGCCACCGCCTTACATAACAGCCCCTGGCTCGGCACCTTTTATGTCACCGGCGGCGGTGCCAGCTTTCTTGCGGAAACTTTAAACACAGCC
Organism: uncultured Pseudomonadaceae bacterium; assembly: GCA_965368205.1. Lineage (GTDB taxonomy): Bacteria > Pseudomonadota > Gammaproteobacteria > Pseudomonadales > Azotimanducaceae > UBA4421. The sequence goes on from CBDUMB010000125.1 coordinate 7,832, forward strand.
GGCGCGTCAGCCACGGTGTTAGAAGTGGTTGTACCTTACGCCAGCCAGGCCATGACCGAGTTGCTGGGACGCGCACCGGAACAGGCGGTATCCGCCACTACCGCACGACAGCTGG
>CBDUMB010000126.1:0-7941 GCA_965368205.1 uncultured Pseudomonadaceae bacterium
CAGCGGCTTGGGCAAATGAAACATGAGCAGGGAGAAAACGCTGGCGCTGACGGCTGCGGCAATCAGTAAAACGCGTCCGGGTCTGGCGGTGCGACCTATGCGCATCAGGATAAAAGTCACAACGACGGTGCCCAGCATATTGGCGGCAAAGGTAGTGGCAATCTCTGCCGAACCGCCGTTATACAGATCGCGCACCATCAGCGGGAGCAGAACAACATAAGTGCCCGCAAAAAAGATGCCCACAGAAAAGGTCTGGCCGATAGCCGGCGCAAGTGCCCGATCGTGCCAGACCAGTTTTACACCTTCGGCTATTGCGGTCAGTGGATGTTGGGTCTTGCCAGTTGGCTTCGGTGCAAGACTTGGAATGCGTGACGTTGCCAGCGCCGCGCCCAGCATCAGGCTCGACATAATGATCAACAACAACGGTGGGCCGAGCACATCTGCGTTGTAACCCAATGCAAAACCAAAAATCTGTACGCCAAACTGCACACCCACAGCGAGGATGACAATGCGTTGAATATCCTGACCGGCGACCCGGTTCAGCAGCGCATCCCTAGCAGGCTGTACAAACGCTGCGAAAGTGCCGCCAACCAGGGCCCAGATGATCAACAGGGTGTAGTTGAAATGACCGGCATGGAAGACCCAGGCCATGACCATCGGCGGTATCGCCATCGCACAGGACAAGCCAATCAGCAGGCGCCGTTGATCAACACGGTCACCCAGCCAGCCACCCCACAAAATCAGCAGCAGCATGGGTAATTGTGACGCCATCTGCGCGAGTCCAACCCGGGGAGGCGTCTCGTGCAGAACAACGGTGACCAGCCAGGGAAATAACACCATCTGCACGCCGCCGGGAATCAGCAGCAGGGCTGTACCGGTTAGATACCAGCGCAGCCCATAGTTAATACTGCGCCTGCCCGCGCCCGGGATCGTTGTATTAACGAATTCCTTCCCAGGCTGCTCGCTCTTCTGCGTCAGGGTCGTTGAGCAAAGCCGATTGGGTGTTGAAGGTCATGGTGGCGCGCTCTGAGGTGTTGTAGGCAGGCCAACCAGGGTTGTCACCGTTGATGAACGTAATCCACGCCTGGTGCATTTCATCAGCCAGTGCCTGGGGTTGCTCTCCCGGCCCTAAAAACACGTCAACACCAGCGCGATTGAGGTTGTTAAACGTGAACGGGATCTCCAGTGCATGGGTTGCCTTCAGGCGTCCACCAAAGGCTCTGGATTCCCAGGCAAACAGGTACATCCAGGTCTGTGCACCATGAAGTTGCCGGGCTTCTGCCAGACGTATGGCGGGGATGCGGAACATGTGGTCTGTGGTCAGGGCGATCAGTAGATCTTCCACAGAAGCGCGCGGTCGTGCTTGGCGATAAGCGGCCAGCACGGACTCTGCGCCGTAACCGGCGGCAATGCGCTGGAGTTTTTCTGCAGAGATATCCCCATAACCCCACAAGGTGGTTTCGTGGGCATTGCTGCCAGTTAACACGGCGACGTTTTTGCCGCAGCCATTGGAGATGGCGTCTAACGGTGACCCGGGTAACAGCGGTGTGCCGTGGGCAGGGTAAAATGGTGAAACCGCCACCCCAAGCTCGTTTGCCACCCCTGCACCCTGTTCAAAGTGACTGATGGTGGTCTGCTGTGCAGCGAGAATATCTTCAACGCTGACCGCCTCGAGCGCCAGTGCCTGATCAATGCCGTCATGATCTGGCAGAAGCTGTTCGAGGAAGGTTCGGGTGACTTTTTCTGCAGCCGCCTTGGGCAGCGTGTGATGGGCACCGCCACTCTGCGGGATAGCACGTTGAAACAGACCCTGTGCTGCATCGCAACCCAGCAGGGTGGCGACGCTGAATGCGCCAGCAGACTCGCCTGCGATGGTGACGCGATTTGGGTCTCCTCCAAACGCCGCGATGTTGTCCTGCACCCATTGCAGCGCGGCGATCTGATCCAGAATGCCATTGATCCCGGAATTGGCGTATGCCTCCCCCAGATGGGACAAGTCGGTATAGCCCAGAGCGCCAAGCCGGTAGTTGATGGAAACGACGACAATGTCGCCGTTCTTGTTGAACGCCGTGCCGTTATACCAGGGGATAGAACCCTGTCCGGTACGGTAGCCACCGCCGTGTATCCAGACCAGCACGGCACGCTTGCCACCGTCGGCGGCGGGCGTCGAAACATTCAGGTATAAACAGTCTTCGGCATAACGCACGCTGGCACTGTCTGTGAGTCCACCGCTGGGCACCTGCGGAGCTGCGGGAGAAAATTTCAAGGCCTCTCGTGGTGCCTGCCAGGCTGGGTGTGGCTGAGGTGCTTTGAAACGCAAATTGCCAACTGGCGGTGCGGCATAAGGCACTCCCGCAAAAAGCAGTACGTCGTCCTTCTTTCGCCCCTGTATGGGTCCGCTGGTCGTTTCTATCGTGGTGCGCTCTAACACAGTTATCTCCCCTTGAATTTCTGCATGTGCTCATTATGGAACAGTTCATGGTTAAGCTGAACGTTAATTAACCGCTGAGCCCATTTGACCCGGTGGCATGGAAACCCTACATTGCGCAGGCGTTTAATTGGGGGATGGTACGTGCGCGGTAAATTAGCAGTGCGGTTTGGGTGGCTGAGTATTGTGCTTCTGGCGCAGCCATTGTTCGCGGAACAGGCGTCGATGGCAGAGCCCGCATTTGGCCGAACCATGGCCTGGAGTGCGTATAACCTGGGCACCACGGGCTACAACCAGGCGGTGGCTATTGGCAAAGCCCTGAAAGACAACTACGACGTCAATCTGCGTGTTGTCCCGGGCAAAAACGATGTGTCCCGACTGATGCCTCTGATTCGTGGTCGCGTCCAGTATTCGGCCAACGGTGTAGCTACCTATTTTGCCCAGGAAGGGGTCTTTCAGTTTGCTGATCCGCGTTGGGGACCATTGCCTCTGCGCCTGGTCATGATGTCCTACGGCGATTCCAATCAGGCGCTGGCGGTGGCGGGCGACCTGGGTATCAAAAGCTATGCGGATCTGCGCGGTAAACGAGTACCTTACGTCCGTGGTGCACCCGCACTGAACATCCCTACAGAAGCGTTCCTCGCCTGTGGGGGGTTAACCTGGGACGATGTTGAACGGGTAGATTTCCCCGGCTACAACGCCATGTGGACCGGTGTGGTTAATGGCCAGGTGGATGCAGCGTATGCCACAACCGTTTCTGGTCCGACCCGTAAGCTTGAGGCGTCACCACGTGGCATTTTCTGGCCACCGGCACCACACAAAGATAGCGACTGCTGGGATGCGATAAATAAAGTTGTACCGTTTTTCACGCCACATATGGCGACCCGTGGTGCGGCTATTTCCAGCGCACAGCCGCACGAAGGGGCAACCTATCCCTATCCAATGTTAATTACGCTGCCGAATACTGAGGCGAAAGAGGTGCACGACCTGGCCAAGGTGATCCATCTTCATTACGACGAATATAAAGATGCTGACCCTGGTGCAATCGGCTGGGCGCTGGACCGACAGATCCTTAAATGGCAGGTGCCTTATCATGAAGGGGCGGTGCAGTATCTGCGTTCGGTTGGCGTCTGGGGTGAAGCAGAGGATGTGCATAACTCACGCCTGATCGCACGCCAGGATCTTCTCGCGCAAACCTGGCAAACCCATGTAAAGGCTAACAAAGGCAAAGCGGATTTCATTACTCTGTGGTATCAGACCCGCGCAGCGGCGCTCACTGCTGCAGGGTTCGATCCCGTCTGGCAGGATCCCGGGCCGGGCTAACTGATGCAGGACTCAAGATTCGTGCGATACCTTGTTGCTGGCGTGGCTACGCTGGCTTTGATCCTGGCCATGGATACGCTGCGCTTGTTCGGCAGTGAACAATGGCTGGGTATGCTGGTGCGGGTGGATTCGCAGTATTTCTATGCGTTGTTCGCTTTGCTGTTACCCGTCGCTTATCTGGTTTATCCAACCAAGGCCTGGATTGATTGGCCGCTCGCGCTGCTCAGCTTTGCCATCCTTTGCGCGTTTTTTGTGACCGCAGAACAAGGCCTGGATGAAGCCTGGGAGTTTGCTGCGCCTGAATGGGCTGTGATTGCCGCCCTGAGTTTGTGGCTGTGTGTGCTCGAGGCATTGCGCCGAGCGGGTGGCTGGCCGTTGTGTGTGATTGCCTCGATGTTCTCTCTATTGCCGCTATTTACCGACTATATGCCGGGTCCGTTGAGTGGCTTGTCTGCCAGTTGGCGGGATACGGCGGCCTATCATGCGCTGTCGATTGAAAGCATGTTTGGCTTACCGTTTCAGGCATTTGCCAATCTGGTGGTTGGTTTTGTCGTTTTTGGCGTTGTATTACAGCATACCGGCGGCGGCAAGTTTTTCCTCAACCTGGCGTTTGCGCTCCTCGGGCAGCAGCGGGGTGGGCCTGCCAAAGTAGCTATTGTTTCCAGCGGTTTGATGGGCTCAATGAGTGGCAGCGTGGTAACCAACGTGCTGACTACGGGCCAGATGACCATTCCTGCCATGCAGAAAGCCGGCATGCGCCCGCACATAGCAGGTGGCGTTGAAGCGTGTGCATCAACAGGCGGGGTACTGCTGCCACCCATCATGGGATCCACCGCATTTATCATGGCGACGCTGCTGGAAATTCCTTACGTCGATGTGGCAACGGCTGCGGCGCTGCCAGCGTTGCTGTACTTTTTCAGTCTGTATATGCAGATAGATGCATACGCAGGACGTGAACAACTTGCCGGGCTGAGCGTCGAGGAACTGCCTTCGATTCGCGAGACGATGGCGGAGGGATGGTTTTACCTCGGTGCTTTTGCGCTGTTGATTTTTCTGCTGATTTTCATGCAGCGTGAAGCGTTAGCGCCTTATTACGCGACGCTTGCGCTCCTGTTCCTGAATCAGCTATCGCGAGAACATCGCATGGATATGTCCGGGTTTGTGACCATGCTGGCTGCAACCGGACGACTACTGATTGAACTCGTTGTGATCCTGGCCGGTGTCGGGCTCATTGTCGGTGCGTTGTCCCTTACCGGATTGAGCGGCACGTTGGTGAACGATCTGCTCAGCCTGGCTGGTGACCAGTTAGGTCTGCTGCTGTTGATGGGCGCTTTGACCAGCTTTGTTCTGGGTATCGGCATGACCGTGACAGCCGCCTATATTTTCCTCGCTGTTGTGTTGGCCCCAGCGTTGGTTGGGCAGGATCTGCTGCCGCTGTCGGCACACCTTTTTATTCTTTATTGGGCGATGCTTTCCTTTATTACGCCACCGGTGGCGCTAGGCGCCTACGCTGCGGCTTCGATTGCTAACGCCAGCCCTCTGCAAACCGGATTTGCCGCCATGCGCCTGGGTAGCGTTATTTATGTTATCCCCTTTGTGTTTGTGTTAGATCCCAGCTTTATCCTGCATGGACCCTGGCACGCTACCCTGCAGGCAGTGGTTGAAGCCGTTATCGGTGTCTGGCTGATGGCTGGTGCGGTACAGTCTTTTCTGCCGGGCATCGGCCATCTCAATCAGATTCCGGGGCGGGTTGCGATTGGCTTTGGCGGTTTGGCCATTGCACTTCCGGACCTCGCGCTGGCATGGGCTGCGGGTCCGGAAAACTGGGTCCATCTGATCGGTGGGGTGCTGCTTGTTGTTGTTGGGCTTCTACTGAACCGGTCAACGCTCAAGCAGGCCGCGGCGTCATAATCGGAAAGCGTCGAGGGAAACTGTCAAACAGGGTGCCCAGGCGTGCCAGCGCTTCTACATCGCCGGTGATCTGAAGGTCATTATCCTGCATGAGCGACGCTGCGTCGGTCAGCCCCATCATCAATCGCTTGAATCCCATGGACGACGTTGTCACCGTGGCGGTGGGTTGGTCTGATGTTGTGCCGGGGTAGGCGTTTAAGACGCTGTGCCTGATGGTCATCAGCCAGTGCTCATCGATATCTGTCATGTGCAGATTCAAAGCCAGGTCGAGACCTTCGGCTGCATCGGGCAATAACCTGACTGCCATCACCTGAAACAGGTTTGCTAACGGCATGCCGCGCGCCATGCCTTCACTGGCATTGAAGTTTGAGCCTTTGGGCAGGCCTTCACGCAGTTCCAGAGCGCCACATAAATAGAAGTTACGCCAGACTGCAGATTCTGCCTGATAGCCCATTTGTTCCAGCGCGTCTGCCAGTAAGGCGCGTGCATCAGTATGTCCGGGGTCGGTCATCATCACATGATTAAGAAGCTCGCCGACCCACCGATAGTCACCTTCGTCGAACGCAGCCTGTGCCAGAACGACAACACGATTGGCGCCACCCATGGCATCTACATATCGAGTTGCTGCTTCGGTCGGGGGCAGGGTATGCAGGGTTGCCGGGTTGCCATTGAAAAAGCCAAGGTATTTAACATACACCGCGCGCACGTTGTGGTGCAGGCTGCCGTAGTAGCCACGGTTGTAGAACTCATGGCCAAGCACATCCGGCAGGCTGATGCGTTCCGCTATTTCTTCTTTGGTATAACCCTGATTGGCCAGTCGCAACGTCTGATCGTGGATGTATTTATACAGGTCACTTTGTTTCTGCAGGTATTCAACCGCCTCATCCCTTCCCCAGATGGGCCAGTGATGGCAGGCAAACTGAATCTCCAGTCGATCACCAAATAAGGCAATGCTTTCGCGGATCTGGGCCGACCAGGCCAGAGCGTCGCGCACCTGTGCGCCACGCAGGGTATATACATTGTGCAGGTGGTGTGAGGTGATCTCGGCCATACACAGCGCTTTGAATTGTGGCAGATAGAAAACAAACTCTGCCGGTGCTTCTGTGCCTGGCGTCATCTGGAACTCAAATTCGATGCCATCCAGAGTTCGTGTTTCTCCTGTCTCGCAGACGTAGTCTGAAGGCACTATGAAACCGGTTGATCCCATTGACAGTGCGGCCCCCAGTCCCGTTGATACAAATGCCTGGGGTCCTGGTTTCAGCAGGTTACCGTACATGTACGTCGCACGACGTCCCATCACGTTACCCGCCAGCACGTTTTCACTTAACGCTTCCTGCACAAAGTGTTGCGGTGCGACCAGGGGCACCTTACCGGAAGCGACATCTTCGGCGCTGACAACACCAAGAATGCCGGCAAAGTGATCAGCGTGGCTGTGAGTGATTAACACCGCACTTACCGGGCGCTCGCCAAGATGCTGATTCGCCAGTGCCAGCGCGGCAGCAGAAGACTCGGAAGAAGTCAGTGGATCGATGATGACCCAGCCTTTTTCGCCTCTGATCAGGGTCATATTTGCGATATCAAAGGAACGTACCTGGTAGACGCCATCGGTCACCTCATACAAGCCGTTGTAAAGGGCGTTGAGTTGCGCCTGGCGCCAGAGGCTTGGATTGACCGTCGCAGGTGCTTCACCCTGCAGAAAATCCATCTCGCTTAAATCGTAAGTGACGTGACCGTTTTCTCTGCTGATGGTCAAAGGTTCAAGCGTGGCAATAAATCCGCGCTGGGCATTATCAAAAGAACGCCGGTCGCTGAAGGGTAGTGTTTGCTCAACAAGGCGCTGTGCAGACTCTGTGTGCTGTGTCGCTGGTTTGGCTTGCCGCTGCTTGCTCTCCAATGGACTGTAATCCATCCTGGTTTCCCCCACGTATGTTTGTTACAGGTTGCGCCTGGCTCCGCTTGTTATGCCGCTGGTCGCACGCGCACGTCAACTTTCAAGGCCTGGGCACCGCCGCCGAGAATTGATCCTCGGGTAGGCGCGACATCGGCGTAGTCCCGGCCCCAGCCCAGCGTGATGTGTTGTTCAGACGTTATCAGGTCATTGGTCGGATCAAAATCGATCCAGCCAAATTTAGGGCAGAAAACGGAAATCCATGCGTGTGAGGCTTCCGCGCCGACCAGGGTTGGCTGGCCGGGAATCTGGCTGAGAATGTAGCCGCTGACGTATCTCGCGGGTAAACCCAGTGCGCGGATGGTGGCAATCGCCACGTGGGCGAAGTCCT
>CBDUMB010000127.1:0-7935 GCA_965368205.1 uncultured Pseudomonadaceae bacterium
AGGGCAGCTTCCGGCGCTTCCGTAGCTTCCGGGGCGCTGGCCTCGGTTGTGGCCAGCATATGCCGATAATTCGAACTGGAAAGGTGGCTCAGCTGACCGGCGCTGGCACTGCCCAGACTACCCAGACCATGCAGTTCGACAGCACCATCACCGGCTACCGTTGCGTCAATCGTTTGCGCAATATCTGCAACGGTAATCATGTGAATAAAAGCCAGTGAATGATCTGCAAACGATCAGTCGCGCTCTTCGTTCAACTTTTCTGTGACGCGGCGAGTGATGTCGTGTTTTGAGTTGGCATACTGCAGCGCATTGGGCGCCATGATCAGATCAATCTGATCAACAGAAATAATGTCTTTTAAGACTTTGTCGAACTTTGGCGCCAGTTCCTGGAGGATTTCCTGACGTCTGTCCTGAACTTCCTTCTGCAGCTTCTGACCGCGGAATTGCAGATCTATCTGTTTATCTTCGATATCCTTCTGCACCTTGCGCGATTCTGTTGCTGACATGACCTCTCCGTCTGTCTGCAGCTTCGTGTTCAGCGCCTGCATTTCCTCGGCGAGGGCCCGCAGTTCATTCTGTTCAGCTTCCATTTCTTTGTTCGCGGCATCAGCCAGAATTTTGGCTTCATCACTCTCCAGAATGGCACGCACTGAATCCAGCACAACTATTTTCATTTCAGCCTGAGCTGCCACAGTGGCGAACATCATGGCTACCATCGCCATTTGGGCAAACTTCTTAATCATTACCTACTCCTACTTAAGCAAAGTACCCGCACAAAAAGTCACGGGTCGTGTACGGCGCGCATTCTACCTCAGAATGTGCGGCCAAGTTCAAATTGAAATCGTTCCTCTTCGTCAAAGGGCTGGGTTTGAAAAGGTTTTGCGATACTGAACGTCATAGGACCGAGGCCGGTCAACCAGGTCATACCAAACCCGACGGAATAACGCAGTTCGTCCAGATCAAAATCGAAACAGTTCTGCGCAACTTCAGGGCATTGGGTATTGAAGGCGTTGCCGACATCAACAAAAAAAGCGGGGCGGAACTGCCGATTATCATCAACAAACGGGAATGGGAAGATCAGTTCTGCAGAGCCTTCCACTAACAGGTTGCCGCCCAGCGGGTCACCACGTCGGTCGCCAATGAAAATGGGATTGCCATTGGCATCAACCGGTGGCGTGCTGCGTGGACCCAGCGTTGAATTCTCAAACCCGCGTACAGAACCAAAGCCGCCGGCAAAGAAGTTCTGATAGAACGGCAGTTGTGTTGTGGAGCCATAACCATCACCGAAGCCAAGTTCGGAGCGCAACCTGAGTGTCCAGGTCTGCGTAATCGGGAAATAACGTTCTGCGGTGTAGTTAATTTTGTAGAACTGCAGGTCGCTGCCTGGTACGGAGACCTCAAACGCCAACGATTGAGACGCACCGCGATCGGCAAACAGACCACGGTTTAGAGTTGACTTGCTCCAGGAAAAATTCAGCTTGAAGTTCAGCGACTCTTCGCCGTTTTTCTCAATAAAGTCGGAAATTTCCTGGGCAGCAAAAGCACCCTCGGTAATGTCCGTCCACTCAGCCAGCAGGCCGAAATTGATGCGCTGCACTTCACCGATCGGAAAACCGAAATTAACACCCGCCCCTGCTGAATCCGTTGCATAACGCGCAATGTTGCGCTCATCAAAATCCAACCGGCGCACAAAAACATTAAAACCACGGCTGATACCATCCAGGGTGTAGTACGGGTCAAAATAATTAAAGCTTGCTGATTCCTGGAAACTTGAAGCACTCAGACCCACACCCAGACTGTTACCTGAACCCAGCACATTCGATTGCTGATAGTTTGCGCCAAGAATAAGACCGGTACCCTGAGCGTAACCCAGGGTGGCAGAAATACTGCCTGAAGGCTGTTCCTCAACGGAAAAATTCACATCTATCTGATCATCTGTGCCTGGCACCGGCGGCGTTTCAACATCCACCCCTTTGAAATAACCTAAGCGTTCAAGTCGAACTTTTGACAGATCAATTTGTGCAGAGGATGCCCAGCCACCTTCCATCTGGCGCAATTCACGCCGCATCACTTCGTCCTGGGTAACGCGGTTGCCGGTAAACGAAACACGACGTACATAAGCCCGCTTGCCGGAGTTAACAAAGAACTCAACATCAACAGTACCGTCATCGTTCAATTTAGGCACACCACTGGCAGAGGCGAAGGTAAAACCCGAGTTACCCAGCGCACCGGTCAAGCGCTCTTCGGTGGCCGTAATGCGGGCCTGGTTAAAGGTCTGGCCTTCGGAAACCACAAACAGACGGCGTAAATCTTCCGGTCGCACATCACCCAGTTCGCCAACCAGATTAACTTCATTGATGGTGTAGATATCACCTTCTTTAATACCGATGGTGATGTAAACCTGTTGCCGATCAGGCGTGATACTTACCTGGGTAGAGTAAATGTCGAAATCGGCATAACCTCGGTCCTTGTAAAAAGATTCCAGGGTTTCCAGGTCGCCGGATAATTTCTCCCGCGAGTACTTATCGTCATTACGATAAAACGACAGCAGGCTGGGATGTTTCAGTTCCAGCACGTCGAGCAATTCTGCATCACTGAACGCCTGTGCACCGACGATATTGAGGTGGCGAATACCCGAGTTTTTGCCTTCCTCAATGACAATTTTCACATTGACCCGATTGCGTTGCAGCTCTTCAATCTCCGTCTCAATACTGGCGCCATAGCGACCCTGGGCGACATACTGACGTTCCAGTTCAAGACCGACGCGTTCCAGCGTTGCCTGCTTGAAAATCTCACCTTCACGCAAACCCTGCTGACCTAATCCGTCCAGTAAGGCATCTGTTTGAATCGCTTTGTTACCTTCAATGGTGATCGATTCGATCGCCGGGCGCTCAACCACGGTGACAATCAATACTCCGTCGTCGCGACCAATGCGGATGTCTTTGAAATATCCGGAAGCAAACAATTCACGCAGGGTCGCTCGCACCGCCAGCTGATCCAGCTGGTCGCCCACTCCCACTGGAATAAGGTTGAAAACAGTACCCGCAGAAACCCGCTGTAACCCCTGCAGACGCACATCTGTGATGCGAAAACTTGGATCCTCAGCAGCCAGTGCGGTAACAGGGAGCAGGTTAGCTGTGAGCAGGAGCAGGCCTGTCAGCAGAGCTTTAGCCGGTGACGGGTAGCGGGCTGCACATCGGCACCACACAGAAAAGCGCAAAGCCAGATAGCGCATGAAAACGGTATTCCTCAAACGGAGCATTAAAATAGACGAAGCAGATCGTTGTAGGTGGCGAATATCACCATTGTGCCTACTAAAAACAACCCTACCTGCACACCCAGCACCTGTATATTTTCAGGTATGGGCTTGCCGGTGACCAGTTCCGCAGTGTGCATAACCACGTGGCCGCCATCAAGGATAGGAATAGGCAACAGGTTAAAGACACCCAGCGAAACACTGAGAAACGCCAGGATACCAACAAACGAACGCCAGCTGTACTTTGCAGAATCCCCTGCCACCTGGGCGATACTGATAGGTCCAGACAGATTTTTAACGGACACCTTACCGGTAATCATTTTTTTGACGACGGACAGAATCATCACCGTTTTATCCCAGGTCTCGGTGACACCTACACCGACGGCACCCAGCACCCCGTGGGACACTTCTATCTGCGGTTGATAAACTCCGATTGAACCGACTTCGGTGCCGTCGCTCAACATCCGGCTGCCGGGCGTAGCACTGAGTTGCAGTTGGCGGCCCTCGCGGTAGAGCTCTATGCTGATACGCTGGTTTGGATGTTGCTCTATCTGCCCGGCCCAATCTGCCCAGGACAGGACAGGCTCGCCGTTTACAGCGGTGACAAAGTCACCCGGCTGCAGACCAGCCTGCACAGCGGGTGAGTCTTCAACCAGTTCACCGACAACGCTGAGCACCACAGGTTGCAGACCCAGAGAACCAATAACGTCAGGTTCACCAACACCTTCGTGCCAATCCACAATGGGTACGTCGACGGTAAACGAGCGGTTGGTCTGCAGATCGCGCACGCCCAGCGCGATAACCCCACTTTCACCCAATCGATCAGTGAGCCCGAGGCCGATATCCTGCCAGCCATTGGCTACCCGCCCGTCCACGCTGAGAATCTGGACCGGTTGATCAAGGCCAGCCAGCGCTGCAGGACTGTCAGCAGCAGCAGGCGCAACCATCGGCGTGATATTGAAGCTGCCCGCTACAGCCAGTGCCCAATAAACCACAATGGCAAGGATGAAATTAGCCACGGGACCACCTAATGAAATAGCGATCCGCCAGGCAGGATGCAGATCCATGAAAGACACTGTACCTGGCGGTACGTCTATCTCGGCGTCATCCTCAGAAAGCATGTCGCGTTCGTCGTACATACGGACGTAGCCACCCAGCGGTATCATGGCAAGGGTGAACTGCGTGCCGTGTTTGTCAGTCCGTGACAGCAGCGGACGCCCAAAACCAACAGAAAAACGCAGAATGCCCACGCCTGACCAGCGAGCAACAATGTAATGCCCAAACTCATGGAAGGTCACCAGGACCCCGAGAACGGCAATAAACGCTAATGGGTAGTGCAATAAATCCACAGTGTGCTCTTTCTATACCTGCTTGATATACATTTTAGTCTGAACCTTGTCTGAATTGGATGCCTGCATCGGACAATGGTTCCTAAACCCATACCAGCGCAAATAGCGGCAATACAGCGAGCAGCGAATCTATACGATCCAGCACACCACCATGGCCGGGCAGCAGTGTGCCAGAATCTTTTACACCGCTGGACCTTTTCATGACGCTTTCAAACAAATCACCAAAGACCGACAGAACAATCAAACCCGCTGTCAGCGGCAGCCAGAATCTGAGGTCGGCCTGCAGCAGCGCCGCACCCACGCCACACAAAACAGCTGCCAGCACGAACCCGCCAATCGCCCCTTCCCAGCTTTTACCCGGGCTCACCGCAGGGGCGAGTTTTCGTTTGCCGAATGCACGACCGCTGAAATAAGCGCCGATGTCCGCACCCCAGACCAACACAAACAGCCACACCAACCAGAAACTACCCTGTGGCGCTGAACGAATAACCACCAGAGCTGACCAGGCCGCCACAAACAAAGCCCAACCAAGCAGGCCCATCAACAGGCGCTGGCGATAAATCTCCGTGCCCTTGGGGAAAACCAACACTCCGATGACCGCAAACAACCAGACCAGAGCACCAAGCCATAAAGCCGCGGCGTAACTTGCCAGGCCTGAATAAAGTGCGCCTGCCAGCACACCATAGCCGGCCACATAGGCGAGCTTCTGCGCGGTTTTCTGCAGGTGCAGAAGATTGGCCCACTCAAAACAACCCAGCGCCGATACCGCCCAGAAAACCAGCGCAAACCATCCTGGTGGCAACCAGAACACCCCTGCCAGCGCCAGCGGAGCGAGAACAAGCGCAGTGATAATGCGGCTAAATAACATGGTGATAAGCAATGGCAGGCTTTAACGCCCGCCAAAACGCCTCACGCGTTGTTCAAATTCCTGCACCGCCTGTTTTAAATGCTGGGCATCGAAGTCAGGCCAGAAACTCTCCGTAAAATAGAGTTCCGCGTAGGCGAGATCCCACAATAAAAAATTACTGATGCGATGGTCGCCACCGGTGCGAATAAGCAGATCAGGGTCTGGGATCTGTCCCAGCGCCATATGGCTGGCAAACTCTTCTTCAGTGATCAGATCGGGATCAAGTTCTCCCCGCTGCACTTGTTTGGCCATGCTTTTAGCCGCTTCGACGATATCCCAGCGGCCACCGAAGTTAACTGCGACACTTAAGTTGAGTTTTGTGTTGGTTGCGGTCAACGCCTCACAGTCCGCCATTTTCGCCTGTATGTCCTGCGCAAACCGGGAGCGATCACCAATTACCCGCAGGCGCACCTCACGACGATTGAGTTCTGCCAGATCATTTTCCATGACATGTCGCATGAGATCCATCAACAGGCTGACTTCACGCGTCGGCCGCTGCCAGTTCTCCGTGCTGAAGGCAAACAGGGTGAGATTTTCCACGCCGAGATCAGCACAGGCTTCAGCTATTTCACGCAGCCTTTTGGCACCAGCACGATGTCCGGCCGCACCAGGCAAATGACGCTTCTTCGCCCAGCGATGATTGCCATCCATGATGATTGCAATGTGCTTTGGCACACTGACCTGAACATCTGTTGCGACGTTGTTTGACGCAGGCGAGGATCCTGGCTTAACGTTTTTGTTCATTTGGATAGAGTCGGAGCCCTGGAGAGCTGCCTTAAAATTCCATCAGGTCGGCTTCTTTGCTCGCCAGAGACTTATCCACCTGTGCCACGCGAGCGTCTGTGACGCTCTGGATCCGATCCTCTGCGCGATGCGCGTCGTCGTCAGTGGCCTCTTTCTCTTTCACCAACTCACGTACGTCGTTAATGGCATCACGACGAATATTACGGATAGCAATGCGGCAGTTTTCCGCCTCACTGCGCGCAACTTTGGCCAGATCTTTGCGGTTTTCCTCGGTCAACGGCGGCAACGGCACGCGGATGACATCTCCGGTCGACACCGGGGTGATACCAATGTCGCTTTTCAAAATGGCTTTTTCGATTTCTGGAATGAGCGGTTTTTCCCAGGGGGAAACCGTTAAGGTGCGACCGTCTTCGACTGATATGGAGGCCACCTGACTTAGTGGTGTGACCGACCCGTAGTACTCAATGGTAACGGTATCCAGCAGCGACGGATTCGCGCGTCCGGTTCTGATTTTTGCAAACGCCTGCTGGAGTGAATCCAGAGATTTCCCCATACGTTCGTCTGCATCTTCAACAATCTCATCTATCATGGTGACAACTACCCCTCAAAAGCGTTGGTTATCGGCTAAGTCAGCGAGTTATATCAGGCGACCACCCGGGTGCCTATTGATTTACCGGCCGCAATGTCCTGCAGAACGTTTTTTGCCATCATGTCGAACACCACAAGCGGCATCGCGTTCTCTTTGCAAAGAATGATCGCCGTCAGATCCATGACACCTAACTGGCGCTGTAAAACCTCATCGTAGCTGACCGTATCGAATTTACGGGCGTGTGCGTTACTTTTCGGATCTGCATCGTAAACGCCGTCTACAGTAGTGGCTTTAAGTACGGCATCGACGTTTAACTCCACACCACGCAAACAGGCTGCCGTGTCGGTGGTGAAAAAAGGATTCCCGGTACCGCCACTTAAAATACAAACGACGCCCTGCTGCATCAGATCGCGGACCTCGTCGCGATGATATCCCTGCGCGACACCAGGAATATCCATACTGGAAAACAGCTTATTGGCAACGCCAGCCTGGGACAGGAAATCGCCCATGGCCAGACCATTCATTACTGTGGCCAGCATACCCATTCTGTCGCCAACCACACGGTCCATACCAGATTCCGCCAGTTTCTGACCGCGGAACACGTTGCCACCGCCCAGTACCAAAGCCAGCGACACACCCTGCTTGGTCAGCACTTTGATGTCTGCAGCCAGCTGCTGTAACACAGCGGGCTCCAGACCAAAGCCGGCTTCACCGCCGAGGGCTTCGCCACTCAGCTTTAGCAGGAACGTAGGCAACGTCAGTCGCTGCCGCCCAGTTGGGCTGCCACTTCTGCAGCAAAATCAGTCTCGTCTTTTTCAATGCCCTCACCCACTTCAAAGCGGACAAAGCGCAAAACCTCAACGCCAGCAGCTTTCGCCAGCGCACCGACTTTCTGCTTATCGTCTTTAACAAAAGGCTGATCGACCAGGCTGACTTCGGCCAGAAATTTCTTCACCCTGCCCTCTACCATCTTCTCGACGATTTCCGCAGGCTTGCCGCTATCGTTGGCTTGCGTGGTGTAAATTTCCCGTTCTTTCGCAAGAAGTTCCGCGGGCACGTCTGTGCTGTTAACCACTAAAGGGTTCAAAGC
>CBDUMB010000128.1:0-7919 GCA_965368205.1 uncultured Pseudomonadaceae bacterium
TAGGAGTTTTGAATTACGCATTGATTATAAAGCAGCGTGAATATCTTGCAGCCGTCTGACCCGATCACCCTGGCCCTGAGTAATTGCGATCGCAATCGCTTCGCCTCCGGCCAAAGTAGTGGTGTAACAGATTTTTTTCTGCAGCGCGAGACGACGAATCACCGCAGAATCTGCAATAGATTTACGCCCTTCGGTGGTATTGATAATCAGATCTATCTGATCGTTCTTGACCATATCCGAAACATCCGGGCGACCTTCATTGACCTTGCTGATCTTTGCGCAGCTGATACCGGCGCGCTCGAGACAGCGCTGAGTACCACGGGTAGCCACAAACGTGAACCCCTGGTCCGCCAGAAGCTGAGCGATTTGCGGCAGATTTTCTTTGTCAGAGTCTTTCACGCTGATGAACACGCGGCCTTGCTCAGGCAACACTTCGCCCGCGCCCAGAGCGGCTTTTGCAAAAGCTTCGCCAAAGGTATCGCCAACCCCCATAACTTCGCCGGTAGATTTCATCTCCGGGCCAAGAATTGGATCCACACCCGGGAACTTGTTGAATGGAAATACGGACTCTTTCACGTTGAAAACGGTTGGAATGATCTCTTTGGTAAACTTCTGTTCAGCAAGGGTAGTTCCCGCCATACAGCGGGCAGCAACTTTTGCCAGGGAAACGCCTATACACTTGGACACAAACGGTACGGTACGGGATGCACGCGGATTCACTTCCAGCACAAATACATCTTCACCCTGTACCGCCATCTGCACGTTCATAAGACCAACAACACCAAGCTCAAGTGCAAGATCTGACACCTGCTGGCGAATAATGTTCTGGATATGCATCGGCAGGTTATATGGTGGCAGCGAGCAGGCTGAGTCACCTGAATGAATGCCTGCCTGTTCAATGTGTTGCATGATCGCGCCGATGACCACCTGATGGCCGTCACAAACCGCGTCAACGTCCACCTCTACAGCCTGGTCCAGAAACCGGTCCAACAACACAGGTGAGTCGTTAGACACATCTACAGCGTTCTGCATGTACTGCATCAGCTCATCGTCGTTGTAGACAATTTCCATCGCTCGTCCACCCAGCACATAAGAGGGCCGCACAACAATCGGATAGCCAATGGCCTGAGCGCGCTCAATGCCCTGATAGGCACTGGAGGCAACGCGGTTGGCTGGCTGACGCAGCTGTAATTTCTCAACCAGCTGCTGAAAACGTTCACGGTCTTCCGCCCGATCAATTGCGTCCGGCGTTGTGCCTATAATCGGCACACCCGCTGCCTCCAGATCATTTGCCAGCTTCAGCGGTGTTTGCCCACCGAACTGAACGATCACGCCGACCGGTTGTTCCACATCGCAGATCGCAAGCACATCTTCCAGGGTGACCGGCTCAAAATACAGCCGATCAGACGTATCGTAATCCGTCGATACTGTCTCCGGGTTACAGTTCACCATGATGGTCTCATAGCCATCTTCGCGCATGGCCAGTGCCGCGTGAACACAGCAATAATCAAACTCAATACCCTGACCGATTCGATTCGGGCCGCCACCCAGAACCATAATTTTCTTACGGTCCGACGGCAGCGATTCACATTCTTCTTCGTAGGTCGAATACATATAGGCACTGCTGGCCGGAAACTCAGCCGCACAGGTGTCCACGCGCCGATAAACAGGCCTGACACCCAATGCCTGGCGCAGCTGGCGGATTTCACTTTCGTCTGTCGCCAGAAGCTGCCCGAGACGCGCATCAGAGAAACCTTTACGCTTCAGGCGATACCAGTCTTCTTTACCCAGAGCGATGGCGGACACATTAGCCAGGCTGATTTCCGTGCTGATGAGATCTTCAATTTCAGCCAGAAACCAGGGATCGATTTTGGTCGATTCAAAAATATCTTCCAACGACCATCCAGCACGAAACGCATCAGCCACATACCAGACACGCAGCGCGCTGGGTGTGCCCAGCTCTCGCTTCAGGGTAGCGTTCAGCACATCTGCAGCAACGCTGGCGTCCAACACCGGATCAAAACCTGACATGCCGGTTTCGAGTCCGCGCAGGGCTTTCTGCATGGATTCCTGAAAAGTTCTGCCAATTGCCATCACTTCACCAACAGACTTCATCTGCGTGGTTAAACGGGCATCAGCCTGAACAAATTTTTCAAACGTGAACCGGGGTATTTTGGTAACCACGTAGTCAATGCTGGGTTCGAACGACGCCGGTGTAATACCGCCGGTAATATCGTTCTCCAGTTCATCGAGGGTATAGCCTACGGCAAGCTTGGCCGCCACTTTCGCAATCGGGAAACCGGTTGCCTTAGACGCTAACGCGGAGGATCGGGAGACCCGCGGATTCATTTCAATGACCACGGTGCGGCCCGTATCGGGATCGATGGCAAACTGAACATTCGATCCGCCGGTATCAACACCGATTTCCCGCAAGACCGCGATCGAAGCATTTCTCAGCAACTGATATTCTTTGTCGGTCAGCGTCTGCGCTGGCGCAACCGTAATACTGTCGCCAGTATGCACACCCATCGGGTCCAGGTTTTCAATGGCGCAGACGATGATGCAGTTATCGAGGCGATCGCGCACCACCTCCATCTCAAATTCTTTCCAACCGACCAAAGATTCATCAATCAACAATTCCGACGTCGGCGACAATTCCAGACCACGGTTACAGATTTCAACAAATTCTTCTGAATTGTAGGCGATGCCGCCACCACTTCCGCCCATAGTGAACGAAGGTCTGATCACACAGGGGAAGCCAAGCTGGCTTTGCACCTGCAGCGCTTCTTCCAGGCTATGGGCAATAGCAGAACGGGCGGTATCAAGACCAATGCGCTTCATGGCGCGATCAAAACGCTCGCGGTCTTCCGCTTTATCAATCGCATCCTGGCTGGCGCCAATCAGCTCAACATTGTATTTATCGAGCACACCTTCCCGCACCAGATCCAGCGCGCAGTTCAGCGCCGTCTGTCCACCCATTGTGGGGAGCAGTGCGGAGGGTTTTTCCTGTTCGATGATCGCCGCAACCGTGCGCCATTCCACCGGCTCAATGTACGTCGCATCTGCCATGGCTGGGTCAGTCATGATGGTCGCTGGATTGGAGTTCACCAGGATGACCCGATAACCCTCTTCCCGCAGGGCTTTACAAGCCTGGGCGCCAGAATAGTCAAACTCGCAGGCCTGGCCGATCACAATGGGACCGGCGCCCAGAATCAGAATACTGTCTATATCGGTTCTTTTAGGCATCCGCTTGTCCATCCGCCATCATGTTGATGAATTTATCGAATAAATACACACAATCCTGGGGGCCGGGGCTTGCCTCTGGATGTCCCTGGAAACCAAAAGCCGGCACGTCCGTTCGCGCCACACCCTGAACGGTACCGTCAAACAGAGAAACATGTGTGCAACGCAGGTTGTCCGGCAAAGTATCACCGTCCACCGCAAAACCATGATTCTGACTGGTGATAATGACCTGCCTGGAGTCATTGTCCTGCACTGGATGATTAGCCCCGTGGTGGCCGTGGGACATCTTCAGAGTCTGCGCGCCACTTGCCAGGGACAACAGTTGATGACCCAGGCAGATGCCAAAAATAGGCAACTTGTGTTCGAGTAATTCTTTTATCGCCGCTATTGCGTAGTCGCAGGGTTCCGGGTCGCCAGGGCCGTTGGATAGGAAAACGCCATCCGGCTTCATGGCCAGAACCTCTGCTGCCGGCGTTTGTGCCGGCACAACTGTCAGATCACAACCGCGACTGGCTAACAACCTCAGTATGTTGCGCTTGACACCAAAATCATACGCAACCACTTTATGAGGGGTGTCGCCAACTGTTCCGTACCCGCCGTCCAGCGTCCAACTGGTTTCGGTCCATGTGCGCTGTGGACCGGTAACTTCTTTAGCAAGGTCCATACCCTTGAGACCCGGGAATTCCTGCACCCGGGCCAGAGCCTGGGCTTTACCTTCATCCGTCCCGGCCGCCGGGCCAGCCAGAATACAGCCGGTCAGAGCACCCTTTTCACGAATCAATTTTGTCAGTCTGCGGGTATCCACATCAGCGATGGCCACTACATTTTCGCTGCGCAGTAACTGCTGCAGCGATGTCTTTGCCCGCCAGTTACTCAAGCGTCGTGGCGTCTGGCGAATGACCAGTCCCGCGCTCCAGATGCGATCAGATTCAAAGTCTTCCGGAGTACATCCGGTATTGCCAATTTGGGGGTAGGTCAGGGTAACAATCTGCTGAGCGTAGGAAGGATCGGTGAGGATTTCCTGATAGCCCGTCATGGCAGTATTGAACACCACTTCGCCAACGGAGGATCCTTCGATCCCAATCGACTGGCCGTAAAAAACACTACCGTCCTCTAAAGCGAGTAATGCCGGTATCAAGTGAGCTTCCCTTTTTAGTGTGTCGGTGCGATTACCAACTGCATTCGCGTCTTAGGCGCGCGATTTAACCGGGCTCAACAAGTGTTCTGCTGGATGGGCGTGGCTTACTTTGGAGCATTCCACGTCGGGTTGAACTTAAGGCCGAGAGTCTACTCACCTGGCTGATAAAAATCAGCAAAAAACTGTGCTTCAGATGTCTAAAAGTGTCTGCATATTGTATTTGCCCGGCGCTTTGTTGTGAATATGCCGCACCGCACGCAGAGCGCCCAGGGCAAAATTCATCCGACTCGAGGCGCGATGGGTAATTTCCAGCCGCTCTCCATCACCAATAAACATAACCGTATGTTCACCCACAACATCGCCGCCACGGATTGTCGAAAACCCAATGGTGTTACGTTCGCGGGCGCCGGTAATGCCCTGACGCCCATAGATGGCATCTTTTTCAAGGTCACGGTCTAAAGCTTCCGCCAACACCTGACCCATGTGTACCGCGGTGCCTGAAGGCGCATCCACTTTGTGCCGGTGGTGGGCTTCGATGACTTCAACATCAACGTCATCACCCAGCGCGCGTGCAGCCATCTCAATCAGTTTAAAGGTGAGATTGACCCCGACACTCATATTGGGTGACATGAACAGAGGCACCTGGTCAGCCGCGTGCTCAAGTTGCTTGAGTTCAGCATCGGTAAAGCCGGTGGTGCCAATCACCATGGCTTTGCCCTCTCGGCTGCAAAACTCAGCCAGACTCAGCGTCGCCTGGGGCGCGGTGAAATCTATCACCACCTCAAAATCTTCAGGCTTGGCTTGCGCAAAAGGTGTAATCACAATGCCCAGCGCGCCTACACCTGCGAGTTCACCCGCATCCGCTCCCAGAGCTGTGCTGGAAGCGTGTTCAAAGGCGGCGCCTAATTGCAGATCACTACTTTCTGTCAGCGCCTGTATCAGGGTTTTACCCATGCGGCCGGCAGCACCGGTAACAGCGACGCGCAGCATCAGCCGGTTAATCCGTCAAAGAAATTTTTAACCCCATCAAACCAGGACTTTTCCCGCGGTGAATGCTTGGCGCTTTCACTCAACGAGACTTTCAGCTCCTGCAGCAGTTCTTTCTGGCGATCGGTCAGTTTTACCGGCGTTTCCACCACCACCTTACACAAGAGGTCACCGACCCCGCCGCCACGCACCGGGGTCACGCCTTTGCCACGTAACCTGAAAATCTTACCGGTCTGGGTTTCCGTGGGAATCTTGAGTTTTACCCGACCATCGAGGGTGGGGACTTCAAGCTCTCCACCGAGGGCCGCATCAACAATTGATATCGGCACTTCACAATAGAGGTTGCGCCCATCACGGGAAAAGATGGCATGTTCGCGAACGTCTATCTGTACATAAAGGTCTCCGGGCGGGCCACCGTTCATGCCCGCTTCGCCTTCGCCGCTGAGACGAATGCGATCGCCCGTGTCCACCCCGGCAGGTACTTTCACAGACAGCGTTTTACGCTTTTCTGCCCGTCCGGCACCGCTGCATTTGCGACAGGGATCGCTGACTATGCGGCCCTGGCCACGACACCGTGGGCAGGTTTGTTGCAGCGAGAAGAAACCTTGAGAGACGCGAATCTGGCCGGCGCCCTGACAATCAGGACAGGTACTTGGCGTGGTGCCTGGGGCTGCGCCACTGCCATCACAATCTTCGCAGGTGGTGAGCACAGGAATACGCACTTCCACAGTATCGCCGCTGACAGCCTGTTCCAGATCAAGCTGCATGTTGTAGCGCAAATCCGAACCACGTGACATACCGTTGGCGCTACGGCCACCACGGCCACCGCCAAAGATGTCTCCGAAGACATCACCAAAAATGTCGCCAAAGTTGCCTTCAAAGCCCTGGCCACCACCCTGACTCGGATCGACACCTGCGTGGCCAAACTGATCGTAAGCCTGGCGTTTCTCGCGGTTGGATAGAATTTCGTAGGCTTCTGAGGCCTCTTTAAACTTTTCGTCTGACTCGGGATCGTCAGAATTGCGATCTGGATGAAATTTCATCGCCAAGCGACGATAAGCCTTTTTGAGCTCCTCTTCTGAGGCCTCTCTACTGATGCCTAATACTTCGTAGTAATCTCGCTTGGACATAATTCACTCTAAATCTTTTTTACTCAACTTCGCTGGGGCCAGCGGCTGGCAACGCATATTTTAGTCGTCTCGTATATGACAAACGCGGCGCTTGCTGTGAAGCAAACGCCGCGCTGAGAGACAGGCTCGAAAAAGAAGCTTACTTCTTATCTTCGTCTTTGACCTCTTCAAACTCTGCGTCTACCGCATCGTCCGGGCCACCTGCACTACTCTGCTCGCCGCCGTCTGCACCCGCTGCAGCGCCTGCCTCGGCCGCTTCAGCTTCATACATTTTCTGTGCAAGCCCCGCAGAGGCCTGTGACAATGTCTGCATCTTCGCTTCAATGCTTTCTTTGTCACCGTCTTTCAAGGCGTCTTCAAGCTCTTTGGCAGCACTTTCAATGGCCTCTTTTTCCTCAGCGGAGGCTTTGTCTCCGGCGTCTTCAACCGCTTTACGCGCGCCGTGTACCAGACTGTCTGCCTGGTTACGCAGTCCAACCATCTCTTCGAATTTCTTATCTTCTTCAGAGTGGGCTTCCGCATCGCGGATCATCTGCTCGATCTCCTCATCCGACAGTCCGCTCGAGGCTTTAATCACAATCGACTGTTCTTTGCCCGTTGCTTTGTCTTTTGCAGAAACATTCAGAATACCGTTGGCATCCAGATCAAACGCGACCTCAATTTGTGGCAAGCCACGAGGTGCAGGCGGAATGTCTTCCAGGTTGAACTGTCCCAGCGACTTGTTCTGGCCAGCTTGTTTACGCTCACCCTGCAACACGTGGATGGTAACCGCAGTCTGATTGTCGTCCGCAGTAGAGAAAGTCTGAGTTTTCTTAGTTGGAATCGTTGTGTTCTTTTCAATCAACACACTCATCACTGAACCCAGCGTTTCGATACCCAGAGACAGAGGGGTCACATCAAGCAACAACACGTCGGTTACATCACCGGCAAGCACTGCTGCCTGGATCGCTGCACCAATCGCAACCGCTTCATCAGGGTTCACGTCACGGCGAGCATCTTTGCCGAAAAAGCTTTTCACTTTCTCCTGCACCAGCGGCATACGGGTTTGACCACCGACCAGAATCACATCGTCAATATCACTGATGGTCAGGCTGGCGTCATCTAATGCCGTCTGGATGGGGCTGATTGTGCGCTGTACCAGGTCTTCGACCAGAGATTCCAGCTTGGCACGGGTCAGCTTCAGCACCAGGTGCTTGGGACCAGTCTGATCTGCGGTGATGTACGGCAGATTTATTTCTGTTTGCTGGCTGTTGGACAGTTCGATTTTGGCTTTCTCAGCGGCTTCTTTGAGGCGCTGCAGTGCCAGTGGATCGCTATGCAGGTCCACGCTGTTGTCTTTCTTAAATTCGTCTGCAAGATAATCAATGATGCGCAGATCGAAGTCCTCACCACCGAGGAACGTATCACCGTTGGTCGACAGC
>CBDUMB010000129.1:0-7913 GCA_965368205.1 uncultured Pseudomonadaceae bacterium
GATCCGTAAGAATCGGGCTGGTCGTTCTGCTGCGGTTGCCTGACCCGGATCTGCAAGGCTTGCGATATCCAAACTTGGCGTTCCGTCAAAATCGTAGACGCTGCGAATATGCAGCACGCCTACCGCTTCACTGACCAGGTCAGGATCAAGGTCTATGCCTGCAGTCTTGTCCAGAATAACCGGTGGGCTGATACGCGACTCCATGACCACAACATCTGAGATGGCAAAACCCTCTTCTCCCAACACAATGGGTTGTTGCGTATTCTCAAGCGGATCATTCATCCACACGCCATACAGAGGGTCGGCTTCAATCATGTTCACGTTTGCCAGATTTTCTTCCGTACATGGAACGATGACCGGATTTTGCGGATCACTGGTGGTATCAAGCAGCCGACATTGACTCCAGGCTGTAATCAAGCGCTCTGTGCCGTCATTCAGCGGTGAAATGTGGGCATATCGTCCCTGCAGAGCGGGTTCAGATTCATCAAGGCTGAGATCGCCGGGAATGAGTATTTCCTGCGCATCGGAGAGCAATCCGGCGCTGGCGAAAGTGGGTTGATCATGTTCCACGTAGTTATTTACGTCGATCGCGACAGGTAGCGCGCCTAAGCGGCTTTGCTGGCCTGGCGGGCGCATCATAACCAGCAAACGACCGTCAGGCAGTTCGGTGGGTTCTACAAATTCGATGTTCTGACCGTCAGGGCCAGTATCATGACTATGGACACCATAGAGCAGCTCCATTTCAGTACCATCGGGATTCGCTCGATACAGGCTGATGCGATCGCGACCTGCAACATTATCCCAGCGCGCGTAGACGACACGTCCATCGCTCATTATGGTCGGATCAAGGTCAGAACTTGCGTTATAGGTGATCTGTTGGATTTCAGTGCCATCAGGGTTCATGACATGCAAAGTCAGCGCCTCTTCATCACGATCCTCATCAAAAGCTGAAAACTGTGGTTTGCCTTCATCCAGCAGAATTGCTTTGGATTGACGCTGGCGGGTTGAGGCGAAAACGAGACGCCCGTCGGGCATGAACTGAGGCGCTATGTCATGACCATCTTCTGCGACAATATCTGAAACAATGGCGCGGTTTAAAGTGCCCTCTTCCCGATTCAGCACCCATATATTCCAGGTCGGCTGTTCATCTTCGTCCAGATCAGGATCTTCCGGAGCACGCATCGCAAACGCTAGTTGATTACCATCAAAAGAAACGGTCAGGTCTTTGACGTCATACAACGGTGGATTACCGTCTTCATCATCAGGAAAAATCCCAGCGGTTAAAGACGTTTCCGCCGCGCTGGGAGATGCCCGGTCGCGGATCAGGACCTCTGCACCGGGAAAAAAATCTGTGCGCCTGCGCACTTGTGTCGTCAGCAGATTGCCGTCGTCATCGGTCAACAGCGGCCTTTTAATATAAGCAACTGGAAAGTCGACAACCACTGGGTCTGGTGACTGACCACCACCCAAGCCAGAACTGGAGCTGCCTGAGCCACTACCGCTGCCACAACCCGCCAGAACAAAAATGAGTAGAGTGCTCAGCCACGTGCCTGACGTGGATATCGCAGAATAGTGTCTCATGTGCGCTCTGACTCCTGGAATTAATGCACTGCAAGTGCCTGGCTCTTGCCCTTTAGCTGACTAACAGTCTTTTCGATTTACATTTTTTCACAAGGTCAGAGCAGCAGATGTGCACTGGTTCACAGCTGCCCGATATCAGCAACAAAACCGAGCCGGCACTTGGGCTGACAGGATCGCCCGGTGAACAATCAGGCGAAATTTCGACAGTCTCCGGAAACGAGACCCAGTGCGCTTTTTTCTCGCGCTGAAACGCTGATTCTTAGCGCTTCGTGAACCCTGAGGGATTTAGGGGTTAATGGCTGCCTGAATTTCGACCCAAGAATTCGCATTAGGCACAAACGTGAGGAGCATTTCATGAGGTTTTTAACCCCCCGGTTCTTAACCACCATACATAGGCGAGGACCAGCAGCTGTTGCTGCCATGATTTTCAGCTTTGCCGCGTTGTTGCCTTTGTCAGCCTGGGCTGATTCAGTTGATCAGGCCAAGCGCATACACGACCGGATTGCTGGTGTACCGCCTGATGCGGCCACATTGGCTTCGATGCGTGACGACATTGATGGTGTTAATTCAAGAACCGCACTTGATGCGGCACTGACAGCGACCGAAGATCCTGAGTTCTACAGGGTCACACTTAAAAATTTCGCCGCGCCATGGACCAATCGGGATCGCAGCGTATTCGTACCGTTAGACGATTACATCGCGACAGTCATCGGCATGGTTCGTGACGACGTTGATTTTCGCCAGGTGCTTTCCGGCGACATTCTTTATACAGGCAGCGGTAACGGTCTACCGGCTTATTCCAACAGCTCTAATGCCCACTACGAGGCTTTAGAAAATGCAGGTACAGATTTGCAAGCTAACCTTTTAGCCCGCACGCAATCTGCAGTGACCGGACTGCCCTCCTCAGCAACAGCCGGCGTGATCACCACTCGCTCCGCAGCCAAAGCTTTCTTCATTGATGGCACCAACAGAGCCATGTTCCGCTTCACGATGCTGAACCATCTTTGCCTGGATATGGAACAGTTACACGATGTTTCCCGCGTACCTGATCGCATACGACAAGATGTTTCACGCAGCCCCGGCGGAGACAGTCGAGTATTCCTGAACAACTGTATAGGTTGCCACGCCGGGATGGATCCTCTGACTCAGGCTCGTGCCTACTATGATTACGAATACGATGTCGTCAACGACCCGGATGGCAATAACGGTCAGATTAACTACAACGACGCTGGCGAAATTGATCCGGTTACCGGCACGCGTGTTGAAGAAAAGTATTTCAACAATAATCTCAATTTCGAGCACGGTTACATCACCCCCGATGACAGCTGGGACAACTACTGGCGCGAAGGCCAGAACAAGCTGCTCGGTTGGAACGAGTCTCTGCCGGGCAGCGGCGCCGGCGCTAAGAGCTTTGGCGAGGAACTGTCCAACTCCCAGGCATTCGCTCAATGCCAGGTCAAAAAAGTCTTTGAGAACGTCTGCTTAAGACCACCTCAAGACAGCGCAGATCATAACCAGATAGACGCGATGACCACATCTTTTCAAAACAACGGGTATAACCTGCGCCGTACATTTGCTGAATCAGCCGTGTACTGCATGGGTAGCTAAGGGGATATTGCAATGAACAGATTATCTGTAGCTTTTGGCACACCCCTGGCGATATACAAGCCCTTTGGCCTGTATAAATCTCTGGGATTAATTGTGATGACGCTATTTCTGCACGCCTGCGGCAGTGGCAGCGGCGCGTCAACATCTGAAAATCCAGTGACGGCGGCACCCGACGTCAGCAACTATTCAGGTCCTGCACCAGCCACAGCGGATGTGCAGGCTTTCAAATTAAACGTCTGGGACAACCTGGTAGCTAACAACCGTTGTGGTTCTTGTCATACTGACGATCAGACGCCGCGGTTTGTCCGAGCAGACGATATCAACCTCGCCTATTCGGAAGTAAACACCGTTGTTGACCTCACCGACCCAGGCAGCTCCACGCTGGTCACCAACGTGCGCGGCGGCCACAACTGCTGGCTCTCCAGTGATGACGCCTGTGGCGACATCATTGAGTCTTACCTGGAAAACTGGGCCGGCGATACGCTGGGCGGCGGCGGCAAGGAAGTCGAACTCGAAGCACCTCCATTACAAGATCCGGGTGAGAGCAAAAACTTTCCGGTAGACACCGCGTTGTTCGAAACTACGGTCTACCCACTACTGACCACCTATTGCTCTGATTGTCATACCGATACCGCAGCAGTACCACAGAGTCCTTTCTTTGCCAGCGAAGAAGTGGAAAGTGCTTATAACGCCGCTCAACCTCGAATAGATCTGGAAACACCAGAAAATTCGCGTTTTGTGCTGCGTCTGGCTGATGAATTCCACAACTGTTGGGACAATGATTGCCAGTCCAGTGCAGCGGAAATGGAAGATGCCATCATTGCATTCTCAGATGCCATCACGCCTACACTGGTCGACCCAAGTCTGGTGACCTCTAAAGCCTTATCGTTAACAGACGGTATTGTTGCTTCTTCCGGCGGCCGCTTTGAGGCCAACGTGATCGCGCTCTACGAGTTCAAGACAGGTACCGGTAACACCGTGTTTGATACCTCAGGTATTGAACCCTCTCTCAACCTCACCCTCAGCGGAGATTACAGCTGGGTTGGTGGTTGGGGTGTGCAGTTCACGGCAGGTAAGGCTCAGGGTTCAACCACGGCCAGTGCCAAGCTGCGCGATCTGATTACCGCGACCGGTGAATACAGTATCGAAGCCTGGGTAGCTCCGGCAAATGTGGTTCAGGATGGCCCTGCCCGCATTGTGACTTACTCCGGCGGTTCAACATCGCGCAATCTGATGCTTGGGCAGACCCTGTATAACTATGATGCTTACGTGCGTACCGATCAGACAGATCCAAACGGTGAGCCACAGCTGTCAACTGCAAACGATGACGAAGACCTGCAGGCAACTCTGCAACACGTTGTTGTCACCTACGATCCTGTGAACGGCCGTCGAATCTATGTCAACGGCGTATTCACAGACGATGTTGATCCGGTTCCCGGCGGCCTGTTGAACGACTGGGACGACACTTTCGCTTTTGCACTTGCCAGTGAAGTCGACAACGACAGCCGCTGGGCAGGTACAATACGTCTGTTGGCTATGCACAATCGTGCCATGACGCCTGAACAGATTTTGCAGAACTTTGAAGTGGGTGTCGGTGAAAAGTACTTCCTGCTCTTCAACGTCAGCGACCACATTGATGTTATGGATGCTTACGTTGTGTTCGAAGTCAGCCAGTTCGATTCCTACGCTTACCTCTTTGATGAGCCGTTTTTCATCATATTAGATGGTGAAGCAACTCCTGGGTCGATCCCGATGTCCGGCATCCGTATTGGCCTGAACGGACGGGAACTCCCTGTTGGACAGGCTTTCGTCGCGGTTGATACCACCATCACAGATGCGCTTTACACACCCAATGGCAGTCAGAGTCTGTCGAGCCTGGGCACCATTGTGCCACTGGAGAAAGGTCCAACGCTGGATGAGTTTTTCCTGACGTTCGAAGTCCTGGGTGAGGAAACCAATGTCTATGTCGAAGCTGATCCCGCCCCGGCACCGCCTCCTGCCGTGCTGCCCCGGGACCCGGACGTAGGCATCAGAGATTTTGCTGAAATCAATGCAACCATGTCCAAACTAACCGGTATTCCTGTAGCGAACAGCGAAGTGGCGGCAACTTACAACCTGGTTCATCAGGCCATGCCTGTAGGTACCGGTGTCAGTGGTTTCATCTCGTCCCAGCAAATGGGTATTACCCAACTGGCAATCAAATACTGCGCAGTATTGGTTGATGATGTAAACGCCCGCTCAAGCTATTTCCCGGGTTTCCCATTTGGTGAGTCCCAGAATACCGCTTTCGACGATCGCAGCCTGGTGATCAACCCGCTGGTCGACAACATGGTTGGCAACGGCATCAGTACACAACCTGATCTGCCAGCCCTTGAAGGTGAAGTGAACAGCCTGATCGACGACCTGATTACCAGCAGCGTCAGCGTCAACAGTGAACGAACCGAAAGCATCGTTAAAGCAGCTTGCGCGTCTGTATTAGGCAGCGCGGCAATGCTGGTCCAGTAGTTACATAAAGAGAGTTAAAACAATGCGTAGAAAAAGACAACGTAAATATGATGACCCTTTGTGTCACGCAGATCACCGTCGCCCGCGGACACGTCGAGAATTCCTGTCCCAGGGATTCATCATGGGAACGGGCGCCGTATTGGGTTCCAGTGCGGTTACGCTCAGCAACAATGTTCAGGCGCAGCTGGCACCTGACCTGCTGCCGCTGATCGCAGACTGTGGCATCGCCACACAAGGCGCTGGGAAAATCCCCTTTATCGCCTTTGACCTGGCCGGTGGTTCAAACCAGGCGGGTTCAAACGTGCTGGTCGGACGCCAGGGTGGACAACTCGACTTCCTCAGCACCGCCGGCTATGAGCGGCAGGGTCTGCCTGGCGACATGATTCCGCCAATTTTGAACCCGGATACACAGACCAACGATTTCATCGATACAACCCTTGGCCTTGCCTTCCACTCGGATAGTGCATTTCTGCGCGGCATGATGACGCGCATTTCTCCGGCAACGGCAGCAAATATCAACGGTGCGGTGATTCCAGCGCGCTCTGAGAACGACACGGGCAACAATCCGCATAACCCGATGTACGGCATCGCAAACGCCGGTTCTGACGGCTCGCTCCTGACCTTGATTGGATCCGAAAACTCAGACTCGGGCGGCAACTCGCTGGCGCCGATGTCGATGATCGATTTGACCCGGCGACCCACAAAGGTGGATCGCCCGTCCGATGTTACCGGTCTGGTTGATGTCGGCGACTTGACCGCTGTGCTCAGCCAGCAGGACGCTGTGGCGGTTATGGAATCTGTTTATCGTATCAGCGATCAGAAAATGCAGGCCATCAATACCGGCGGCGACCCGGTCATCCATCCGGAAGACGTGGTTAAGGATCTGGTCAAGTGTGGTTACCTGAAGAGTGCCGATCTGGCTGATCGGTTTGGCGACCCAACTACTTTAGATCCAGCGGGCGACCCGCTGATTGTTGGCCCTCAAGGGATCTTTACAGATGCTGAATTCAACGCCGGCGATCGAACTGCCCGGGAATTCCAGAAAACCGCCTCGGTAATGAAGATGGTTGTTAACGGCTTTGCCGGTGCCGGCACCATTGAAATGGGGGGTTACGATTATCATGGTGGACGTCGAGCTGAAGGCGAGGTCAAAGATTTCCGTGCAGGCCAATGTATGGGTGCGTGCCTTGAGTACGCCGCTACCATTGGTGTTCCGCTGATGATGTACGTCATGTCGGATGGCTCTTTGTCGTCCAACGGCACCATCGACAATACTGTCGACGGACGCGGCAAAGGTGAATGGAGCAGTGACAATCAACAGACTGCGGCTACCTTCTTCCTGGTTTATAACCCCAATGGACGCCCCACACTGCTGGGCGGTACACCTGAAGAACAGGCCACTCATCAACAGATCGGCTACATGCGGCCGGATGGTTCCGTCGAAACATCGGGCACACCCGCTGCAAACAACGTGAATCTGCTGGCAGAAACGGTGGTTCTGAATTACATGGCCCTGCATGGTGAGAATGGCCAGTTTGGTACTGCTCTGCCTAACAACGGTTTAGGTAATTCGACCCTTCAGGACAGCCTGACCGCGTTTGAACCTATTGTGAACGGCACCATCACGAACCCGGTATAGCCAATCGTCTTGGTTTGCAAATCTGCAGCCTGCTAGACTCTGGCAGGCTCAAAATACGCTTTACACGGAGTTAAAGCATGGTCAGCCTCTGTTGTCCCAGATGTGACACTGTCTTATTGGAGCACGCGGAAGCCGGCCTCACCTGCACCGCGTGTAAAATTGATTACCCGATGTTGCAGTCTGCAACCGGCCGTGTGGCTTTCCTCTGGTCGGAGCCTGAAGCCTGCCTGCTGGATTGGCAGAATCGTTTCAACGCTGCCCTGGCTGATCTGGAAACACAGATAGCCACCACCGCGTTGATCGACGCCGCCGGTTCCACCACACGCCATCGACTTGCACACCTGAATAGCGCACTGGCCCGCCACCAACAGGAATTGACTGCTCTGTGCAGTGGTTTACACGTCGGTGATGCCCTTGCACGAGAGACCCACCTTGCCTTGCGCACAAAACTCCCGAGCCATCACGGCGCCCTGTCCTATGCGCAGAACATCCATCGCGACTGGAGTTGGGGCGAAGAAGAAAACACGCAGGTCCTGCAACATCTTACAACAGTGCTTGCCGGCATCGAAAAACCAGCCCG
>CBDUMB010000130.1:0-7899 GCA_965368205.1 uncultured Pseudomonadaceae bacterium
GGGCAGACGGAACATCGTTGCCGGTCCGCCAAATCGTGGCATGTCGTTGCCACCCAATGGTTGGTTAAACTCTGTCACCGATGCTGCCTGTAGGGGGATTGTTCCCCGATCTTAAGGTGCGCCTGGGCAGATATCCAACGTCACAAAGCGTCGCATCACCCAGGGGCTATTTTCTACCTGTTTTCCGCTAAACTGTCGGACCAAATTTTTATGCCTGAGCAGAGGAACCTATGACTGACGCATACATCATTGATGCCGCGCGCACACCGCGCGGTATAGGCAAAGCAGGTAAAGGCGCGCTATCTGAATTTCATCCCAGCCGCCTGCTGGCCAAAGTGTTTGAAGGCATTGCCGAGCGCAACAACCTGAACACAGACGAAATCGACGATGTGGTTGTCGGCTGCAGCTCTCAGGTGGGTAAACAGGGTTCCTGTGTAGGTCGCATGGCTGCGCTTGACGCAGGCTGGAGCGAAAAAGCCAGTGCTGTCACTTTGGACCGTTTCTGTGGCTCGGGCATCACCTCGGTGAACCTCGCTGCGGCAAATATCATGAGTGGCATGGACGAGCTCTGTGTTGCCGGTGGCGTTGAGATGATGTCGTACACTGCAACCCTCGTGCCTGAAAACAACAACCGTACCGTTGATGGCGGCAACCTGCATCTACGTAACCTGCACCCACAGCCTCACCAGGGCATCTGTGCAGACATGATTGCGACCCTTGAAGGCTTCAGCCGTGAAGATGTAGACGCGCTGGCCGTAGAAAGCCAAAGACGGGCAAAACATGCCATCGATAACGGCTACTTCGATAAAAGCCTGATCCCTGTATTTAATGACGACGGCACGCTGGCTCTGGATCGCGAAGAATTTCCACGCCCTGGCACCACCATGGCGTCGCTGGCTGAACTACGTACGGTGTTTGATCAGTTCATGAACGCACCTATCGACGACACGGGTGAAACTTTTGATCAGCTGGTGAAGCGCGCCTATCCTGACCTGACCATCAACCATGTACATCACGCGGGCAACAGCTCTGGCGTGGTTGACGGTGCGGCGGCTTTAATTCTGTCGAGCAAAGCCTACGCAGACAAAGCCGGCTGGAAACCTCGTGCGCGAATCCGCGCCATAGCGACAGTAGGTGGCGATCCAACTTTAATGCTCAACGAACCGGTACCCGCTGCGCGCAAAGCCCTGGCCCGCGCAGGCATGACTACCAACGATATCGATCTGTTCGAAGTCAACGAAGCCTTCTCAGTGGTTGCAGCCAAATTTATCCGCGATCTGGAACTGGATCCGGAGAAAGTCAACGTCAATGGCGGCGCCATGGCATTGGGTCACCCGATTGCAGCCACCGGTTCAATCCTCATCGGCACCGTGCTGGATGAACTGGAACGTCGCGACCTGACAACCGGTCTGGTCACCATGTGTACTGGCGGTGGTATGGCCCCTGCCATCATCATCGAACGTGTCTGAGGCAACACCCTTTACTGACAAGCGCCTGACCAGGGTCGCCATAACGGCGCTCCTGGTTCTGTTTTTAACGGCGTGTACCGACAAAGCCGCAGAATTGCAGGACGCCAGTCTTGCACATGCACAACAGTGGTTTGCGTTAGCGGACACAGGCGCAGACGGGGACGAAAACTGCCACGGTTTAGGTCTGCTTAAACACCCTGCGGTATCCTGCGCGCAAATGCTCAGCTTCGCATCAAAAGTGGATTCTGCCTCAAGACAGATCACCGGCATCACACCCAGAGACTGTTTTGAATCCGTTTGTGGGGAGTTTATTGAAATAAACTTTTCCGCCCGGGATCAAGCCGGCAATGAGGTCACCGAAATGCTGTTGCTGAAACGCGACGATGGCCGCATGAAAACCTATCTGTATCGATCAAATCTGCTGCTGAGCGAGTTGGGGACCGAAAATCCCGCAAACCGGGAAGAAGAGAAGAGCCCCCAACAAATCGCTTACGACGAAGTTGTGGCGCGCTATCCCAGCTTGTACACCTATCCACCCTGCTATGGCATTCGGCCTTCCAGTTCGAACCTGGTAGGCGAACTGATGGCGCGGGACAAGATAGACGTCAACGCTGTAGAGACCCTTGCGGCGCAATGCGGAGAAAATTTCTGTCTGGCTCTGGTTGGCAACAAAATAGCCACCCTTTGCCCGGCGAGCCGTTAACGCGCTTTAAGGCTGCAAGCGTTTGATCAACCAGTGTTTGTCCTGTTTCTCATAACTGAAACGGTCATGTAACCGCCCTACTCTGCCCTGCCAGAATTCGTAACGTACGGGCGAGAGTATGTATCCCCCCCAGTTGTCTGGCACAGGTACGTCAGTATTGTTGTATTGCGCGCTTAATGCCTCAACCCGCGCCTCCAGCTCTGCACGGTCAGCAATCTCCTGGGATTGTTGACTGGCAAGGGCAGACAGCTGGCTTTCTCTTGGTCGAGTACGAAAGTAAATTTCACTCTGTTGCCTGGTCAGTTTACTGACCGTACCGGTGATACGCACTTGCCGCTCACTTTCACGCCAGTAAAACATCAAAGCCGCATTCGGATTCACATCGAGGTCCTGGCCTTTGTGGCTGGCGTAGCTTGTGTACCAGACAAAACCTCGCTCACCATGCCCTTTCAGCAACACAATCCTCACCGAGGGATGGCCGTGTGCATTCACGGTGGCCAACGACATGGCGGTCGCGTCAGCTTCATTGTCCGCTATGGCCTGTTGCAACCAGATTTCAAATTGCTCGAGGGGCTGCTGCGCCAGCGTATCCCGGGACAGAATTCCCCGGGCGTAATCGCGACGGATATGGGCTTCATCATTAATCAATGTGAACGTCCAGGCTAAAAGTCATAGCCTAAAGCCAACACCGTGATGACACCATCAAAACTCTTAAGTGGGACTCTGATAGCGCCAGACGTTGGTGAACCAGGCACCATAAGCGCACAACACTGCAGACAGAATCATTGCCGGCCAGAGCGCGTTGAGGGTACCAAAGGTTTCAATCAGCCAGCCCAGCA
The DNA here is from genome assembly GCA_965368205.1 of uncultured Pseudomonadaceae bacterium. Lineage (GTDB taxonomy): Bacteria > Pseudomonadota > Gammaproteobacteria > Pseudomonadales > Azotimanducaceae > UBA4421. The sequence continues at coordinate 3,012 of CBDUMB010000130.1, forward strand.
CCACCGCGCCAATGGGTGCACTGCCCACCATACCCACGCTGAAGACCGACAGGATGCGCCCACGATAAGCGGGTTCCGCCGACTCCTGCACAATGGTTCGAGCCAGATTACTGGTAATGCCCATATTCAGGCCCCAGCCGAATGTACCGAGGACCAGCAACCAGAAATCTCCCCGTACGTAAATCATCAACAGTACGATGATGCGCGAAAGCTGCATCAGCAGAAACAGGCGCCCAGGACGCACGAGCGGCATGAACTTGAGCAACAAGGCGTTGGAAACGGCAGCACCAGCAAAGAAAATGGCCATCAACACCGACAAAGTCCAGGCATCACCTTCATAGATACGCTTTACGATAAAAGGAAAGACAGTAATGAAGGAACCGGCGTTGAAGATGCTGGAGACAAAGTTGATGACCAGCACATTAAAAATGATTTTGCTGCGCAGGGTCGCCTGCAGACCTTCAATGATGCCCCGTACTGCTGACTGTCCGGGCTTGGGATCAATGGTCACCACCGCAGTAATGCGCGTCATAGCAAACGACGCAAGGGCGATGACCACGGCTTGTGACAGCAGCACAGGAGAGATCCCCCACCGATCTATCTGACCCGCCAGCCCCAGTCCGAATACCTGCACGATAAATCCTGCAGCTGTCGCAGCGGTAACGCCTTGTTGCAGATGCTGGCCACTGATGCGATTGAGGATGGCCTGCTGCGCAGGCATTGAGTAAGACTGCACAAAGCTCATGCCCAGCCCCCACAAAATGACACTCCAGACGGCAAACCAGCCGCTGGCATCCATAGCGATCAGAAACAGCGGAAAGATAGGCGCGACCGCATAAATTCGAATGAGCAGATTGCGCGGATCGGCGCGATCAGCGCTGGCACCGCCCATCAGCATCAGAAACACGCCTGGGATGCCGATCAATGCCTGGATCAGGCCCACCTGGTGAGCAGGGAGCAGCAGAATACCGATCAGAATCCAGCTCAGCAGCAACTGCTGCATGGCCAGCGCCATGCCGGAAAAGGCACTGGCACTTAAATATGCGCGAAACTGGCCGTTACGCCAGATCGATGACTCACTCTCTTGCTGCAAGAAATTTTCCCCGCCTCCCCAGCGTGGCTTGTATCCTACAGCCCACGTTTTTTTCATGTAAGTGCTGCCGGTGACAAAACTACAAGACGAAGCTGTGATTGAAGCAGAAGATTTCAGCGGAGAGGATTTCAGCCACAGCACCCTGCGCGATTGTGTTTTCACCGATTGCCAGTTCGCCGGCAGCAATTTCCGCGCCACCGACCTCAGCAGGACTGAATTTATTCGCTGTCAGTTCAATGATGCAACATCACAACAGCCAGCGGATTTCAGCCAGGCAAATCTGCGTGAAGTACATTTCAGCCGCTGCAATCTGACGGTTGTGGATTTTGTGCGCTGCGAGGCATATGCGTTGCACTTTGAACACTGCCAGCTGCAGGGCGCTGACCTTTCCAGGATCGACTGCCGCATGCCTGTTTCTGGCACCGAGTTGACCGATTTCACCATGCAGCACTGCAACTTCGCCTACGGCACGTTGGCAGAAAACTTCCTGGCCGAGTGCACGATCACGGACAGCCGGCTGATAGAGGCCAATCTCGACCACTGCAATTTACGCGGGGCTAATCTCGCGGGTTCTGAACTGCACAATATCAGCGCGACAGCTTTGAATATTGAATACGCTGATCTGCGGGGCAGCAGCTTTAATAACCTGCACCCTCGCGACATCAGCCTGATAGGGGTCAAACTCCACTACAGCCAGTTACTGGCTTTAGTGGAGCCGTTGGGCCTGGTCCTGGAACCAGACCCGGACTAGCCGCCCAAAGAGCGACGGGGTGCTAGTTGATTTCCAGCAATTCCACTTCGAAGATGAGGGTTGCGCCGGGTTTGATCTGCCCGCCTGCGCCACGATCACCGTATGCAAGGTCGGACGGTACGACGAGGCGCCACTTAGAACCCGTGTTCATCAACTGCAGGGCCTCAGTCCAACCTGCAATCACACCATTCACCGGGAAACTGGCCGGTTGACCACGATCAACAGAGCTGTCGAACACAGTGCCATCAACCAACGTGCCGTGATAATGGGTGGTTACCGTATCTGAAGCTGTTGGTTTAGGACCAGAGCCTTCAGTCATCACTTCATACAACAATCCCGAAGGCAGCTGCGTTACCCCCTCTCGAGTCGCGTATTCCGCACGAAAAGCATCACCCGCTTCGCGCACACCAGCGCTGGCTTCCGCCTGTTTCGCGCCCACGGCAGCTTGAAGCGCGGTAAAAACCCGCTGCTGATCCGCGTCGCTCACCTGGCTGGTCTTGTCGCCAACAAAATCTTTGGCGCCTTGCAGATAGGCATCCGCATCGATCACACCGTCTGTTTGTTGCAGCAGGTCTTCGATCTGCTTAAATCCCAGCAGGTAGCTGGCCTCTTTTACTTCACTGTCTAAAGCCACTGTCTCGCCCTCTGCCTTTGTTGTTTCACTTTCTGCAATTGCCGACTGGTCACAGCCAGCCAATAATAATGCCAGCCCAAGATAGGCCAGCACGCCCGTATTTCCGAATACGCTTTTGCCCAAAACGCCTGATTTGGATTGAATCTTCAATGTCGCGTCCTTATTTATCGAATTACCATTAGTTGCGGCCTGTATTACTACCGGGTTACATTCTCCACACAGGACCTACTTGTGAGTTTGGTAACCTGCCTGGGTGACGCCGCTTCTCTGGGGAAACATTAAGTCCCGCTGGGGAACATAAAAAGGCCCCCAGGCCTTATTGAACCGCTGACGCAGCCCGGCATACGTTGTTGGACAGCCGCTTGTTTTGCAAGTTTTTGCCGTCAAACAATGTATATGATGGGGAACCAAGTCAGTATCGCGCCAGTCACACATATATGTGCCACGTTTTTTCGTGCCACAAGCCTTGGTGCCGCATCTTAGCAGACGTTGCGGCATTGGCGGGGGGATTTATACGTCTGCTGCATAGGTGGTATACAAGAATGAATTTGCAGTTTAATCGCGGCGTTCGAGCCCTGTTGATTTTTATCTTCGGTAGCTTCGCATCTATAGCACTGGCCCAGGGTGAAATTGCAGAAACTGCAAAAAGCGCCGAAAAAGAGATATTTGTTGATGTCAAAGCGCCCGTGCTGGAGCCGTTGGACGTGCACGCGCGCACCAGCCTCACTGTGGTTGAACAGCTGCGCCACAACCACTTTGTAAAAAAACCTTTAGACGATGGCATTTCAAGCCACGTTTTCGACAACTACCTTGAAACCCTGGACGGCGGCCGCTCCTACTTTCTTGCCACCGACATTGCCGAATTCGAAGCTTATCGTTATGAACTGGACGATGCGTTAAAACGCGGCAATCTTGACGCCGCTTTCACGATGTTTAATCGATATCAGGAACGGGTGGTTGATCGTCTGAATTTCCTCATTCACGAGATTGAAGGTGGTATTGAGAACATCGACTTCACCGTCGACGAAGACATTGAAATCGACCGGGAAAATTCTCCATGGCCAGCAAATCAGGCCGAACATGACGCGCTGTGGCGCAAGCGCCTGAAAGCCGCGGTTCTGTCGATGAAGCTGAATGACAAAGACGTCGAAAAGATCGGCGAATCTCTGACGAAGCGATACAAGAATCGCCTGAAGCAGGCTGTACAGACCAAAAGTGAAGATGCATTCCAGGTTTACCTGAACTCGTTTGCGACCACTTACGATCCACACACCCAGTATTTCTCGCCGCGCACCTCACAGAACTTCAACATCAATATGTCTTTGTCTCTAGAGGGCATTGGAGCGGTTTTGAAAAGCGAAGACGACACCACTTCGGTAGTTCGACTGGTACCCGCAGGCCCCGCCGATAAAGAAGGTTCCATTGGTGTAGAAGATAAAATTATCAGTGTCGGCCAGGGTGAAAACGGCCCACTTATCGATGTTGTAGGTTGGCGCCTTGATGATGTGGTTGAACTGATCCGCGGCCCGAAAGATTCAACCGTACGCCTGGAAGTGATTCCATCCGACAGTAAAGACGAAGTCAGTAAGGTTGTCGCAATTACTCGCAATACCGTCAAGCTGGAAGAGCAGGCTGCACAAGCCAAGCTGTTGACTCTTGAGCAGGGCAACCAGGCATACAAGATCGGCATCATTGACGTACCCACTTTCTATATCGACTTTCGCGCCGCCCAGCAGGGTGACGAAAATTATCGGAGCACCACCCGCGATGTGAAAAACCTGATTCACAAGCTCGAAGAAGAAGGCATCGACGGTCTGGTGATCGATTTACGCAATAATGGCGGCGGCTCCCTGCAGGAAGCGGATACGTTAACCGGGCTGTTCATCGAATCAGGCCCCACCGTGCAAGTGAAATCTGCGCGGCGACGGGCCAACGTGTATGCGGACACTGACGATGACATCACCTGGGAAGGTCCCATGGCCGTGATGGTTAATCGGCTGTCTGCTTCGGCGTCCGAGATTTTTGCAGGTGCTATTCAGGATTACGGTCGCGGCGTCATTATTGGCAGCCAGACATTCGGCAAAGGTACCGTGCAGACGCTCATACCATTGAATCGTGGCCAGCTGAAAATTACCGCCGCCAAGTTCTACCGGGTCTCTGGCCAAAGCACCCAGCACCAGGGTGTGTTACCCGACGTGTCTTTCCCTGAGTTGTATGACACCGACCAGATTGGCGAAAGCTCACTGGAAGATGCCATGCCCTGGGACATGATCCAACCCGCGGTTTATGATCACAATAATACCATCGCCCCTTTCATCGGCGAGTTGCAACGGCGCCACGAAGCACGCGTCGCTGACAACGTCGACTTCAACTATGTGGCAGGCAATCCCATCGTCAAGGGTGGCGGGCT
>CBDUMB010000131.1:0-7896 GCA_965368205.1 uncultured Pseudomonadaceae bacterium
GATCAATACAAATTCGGCCTGATCCGATCCCGGCTGCTCCCACATGACATAGTAGGGTTCCACGGGTTTGACATCCTGATAATGCTTTTCGGTTGCACGAACCCAGACATCCTCCTGGTTGTAGAACACCTCTGGATCGGTCATGTGATAGCGGGCGAAAATGAGACCTTGAACCAGCAGCAGGTCCTGGGGATAACGCACATGTGCGCGCACGCTCTCTGGCATTGCCTGCCTGGGTTTGAAAAGCCCGGGAAGGGCACGTTGCCAGGCCTTAATTATTGGATCATCCGGTTCAAAAACATAAAGCTCAACGCTGCCGTCGTAAGCATCGACGACGGCCTTGACCGAGTTGCGGACGTAGTTTTCACCGTGCAGACGCCGTACCGTGCGTTCACCGATTTCCGGACCACGGAATTCAATCTGCTCATGTGATTCAAACGGTTGGCTGTAAGGATAATAACTGGAGCTGGTATAGGCATCGACAAGCCATACCAGTCGCCCATTAACAGCTGCAATATACGGATCCTGATCAAACACCAGGAACGGGGCGATCTTACGGACGCGTTCCTGAATCTGCCGATTGTACAAAATCCGACTTTGCTCGTGCGGATAGCTGGACAGCAGCAGTACGGTGCCGTCGAATTTCCAGCCAAACAGGAACCTTCGCCAGAAACTGTCGAGGACAACGCCGCCTGTGCCGGAATAGTGGGTGTATACGTTTGTTTCGCCACTCGGATAATCGAACTCCGGTTCAGACGTGTTGACCACCGCAGGCTCCGACGTGAGCTCACCATAGTAGATACCCGGGCGCTCAACGCGCAGTGCCTCGTCGCTGGTGACAGGTGGTATGTCTTTGACTAACAGGTTTGGTAACCCTTCGGGCGTGAAGTCGCTCACTGGAGCGAGCGTATAACCGTAGCCATGGGTGTACTTGAAGCGTTGGTTCACGAACGTCTGGCTGCGCTCGGGAAGGTTACGTTGCGCGAGTTCTCGAGCGGCAACCATGACCTGTCGGTAACGATCGCCAATCTGGTATCGGTCGATATCCACGTCAACAAACTCATAATACAGCCGGATTTCCTGAAACTGTTTATACACGGCATCCAGGGCCCGCCAATCCCACAAACGCACCTCGGACAGCAGGTGCTGGTTGTCCGCGGCTGAAGCCTCCGTCAGCCTGGCTTCCGCTGCAAATTGTCGTTCTTCGATCTCATCCAGTTTGAAAGCCTTGCGCGTGAACTCAATGTTGCGCTCGATATAGGGTATTTCGAAGGTGATTTCATTGGGTTTAACAACCAGCCACTGCACAAGCTGCGGCGCCGCCACAACCAGAACCAGCCATAACCCGCCAATGGCCATCCATGCGCCCAATACAGCCATAAGGGTTGGTGGGCCTATGGGTAATCGCCGTTCAACAAGGTGGGTCATAAACCTGCGGAAACGCGTACTTAACGGCAGCGTGCCGGCGATAAGAAAAATCACACCTAACAATAACAGCCCGGGCAACCGCACATAAACGTCGGTCCAGCCAGGTCCCAGGACGACACCCATTTGTGAATACAACAGGTGGAACACGCTTAGAGCAGCACCAAAGGCAAACACAACAGCAAGTAACAAGCTCGCCAGTGGAATCAGTAGAGGTGTTGCCGGGGCTGTATAGGGTGCCTTGAAATTGATTAATCCGAAACTGTCCTCGCGCAAAAACAGCACTACGCCGAGTAAAATGAGGGCGACAAACAGGCCAAGACCAAACAGGCTATCCAGCAACGGCAATGTGAAGAGATAGAAGCTGACGTCGAAACCCAGCATGGGTTCAACCACACCGGCAGGTTCACTGTTGATATTCAGAAGCACCAGTCGCCAGGATGCCAGGCCCCACACGATTCCCCCGGCGGCGGCCAGTGTGATGGCCAAACGCCGCAAGTGCGGACCAGAACGTCGTAACAGAATGAACGGTGCGATAGCGGCAAGGATTACACCAGCGGCCACTACAAACACAGGTGTCAGCGTAAACGTCCAGAAACGATGCACATATCCCAGCGCGTCGTACCAGAGGTATTCTGCCCAAATGTTCATCAGTGCAACCAGCAGGACCGCGCCTGCGATCAACACAGAACCGAACCAGACGCGCAACTTTCTTTTATGGGCAGTGGCAATCGACCACAAACCAATGCCCAGCAAGCTCCCCAGTAACAAAACGTACATAGACTGCCGCTCCAATCAGAATACCAACCTCTCACTAGACCGCGAGCGGGTACACTGTGTCTTCTACGTATTTTGGTCAGTCACAGCGCAGTACCTTAGCGCCCAGAGTAGGGTGGAATTTCAACGCGCAGAGCGCTTCATTCGCCTGTTCCAGCGGGTAACAGACCACTTCCGGGCGTATATTGGCTGCCGCGGCCAGGGGTAGAAATTCAGCGATGTCAGCACGTGTAATATTTGCAACGGATTTGATTTCACGCTCCATCCACAGGTGTCTGGCATAAGACAACTGTTGCAGCGCGGTCTGATCGCGACTCTCCTTGCGAATGGCATTGATGACCAGACGTCCGCCCGGAGCCAGATTCTGCAGCGCCTGCACAATCGGTAGCCACGCCGGTGTTGTATCAATGATTGCCTGCATCGGCACAGGTGGCGTCTCGTTATGTGCACCCGTCCAACTGGCACCCATATCTCTGGCAAAACCCCGCGTTGCATCTGTGCGGGCAAAAACGAATATCGGTGAATCGGGCAGGCAGTGCTGGGCGAGCTGCAGGACAATATGTGCAGATGCGCCAAAGCCGCACAGCCCAAGTGGCTGGCCGTTCTGCACGCCTGTCAGTTTGAGCGCGCGATAACCGATAGCACCGGCACATAACAGCGGCGCGGCTTCAGCGTCACCGTACACTTCAGGAATCGGCACCGCATAACGCTCTGGTACCGTCATGAACTGTGCATATCCGCCGTCAGTGTCGCAGCCGGTTGCAACAAATGTATCAGCAAGATTTTCGAACTCAGTGCCGTCAGACTGATGAATCCAGCCGACACCAACGCGATCTCCCAGCGCATAGTTGGTTGCCTGTGCACCACATTCTGCTACTTCCGCGACAACCTGGTGGCCGGGGATAACAGGCAATTCAGGCGGCGGCAGCCGACCTTCAATCTCGTCCAGCTCGGTGTGGCACACGCCACAGTAATGCACCCGGAGTAAGATCTCGTCGGCTTGCGGTTCCGGGATGGGCATCTCTTCAAGACTCAGAGGCTCACTGTCTGCTGTGATTCTGCTGAGTTGTCTGAGCAGCATGGCTTTCATGGCATTACCTGTATGGCCCAATCGTTGGCTGGATTGACGGTGATCATTTTTTTGTCTGCGAACTGTCGAGGGTAATGCTTGCGCAAATTCAGCGCTATAGCACTTTGGGATTCCCCTTATACGTGCTGGCAGATTCGTAATGGGAATTTCAAGATTCCTGATGAGGCCGAATAATCTTCAGCGGCCTCAGGAAAGAACCATGACTGATATCGAAACCGAAGGGACCAAGGTGGACAACGGCTGGCGGGGCCGCGATGGTTTTATTGGACCCATTCAGCCGGGCCTCGGGTGAACCGCCGGCGATTTTATCTTCTACCGTTCGGCAGATTGGAAGCCGCTCTATCCCTGTGGGTTCAGCCGAATTGTGAAGTCGCCGGTGAAGCTGCTGTAAGGTGTTTCCTCGACAACCACCTGGGTACTCAGGTTGAGTCTGAGTTTGCCGGTATTGCGCAGTTGCTCAAAATCATTGAGATGTTCTGCAATGCTGCAGCGAGTCAATATGGTCTCGCGGATTGGTTGGTCAAATTCTATCTGCCCCGACGCATGGATAATTGAGCCCTGCAGGTTCTCCCTGGTCAGGGCCAGATAAATTGTGCTCCAGGCGGTGAGTGCCTGGATGGCATACAGGCTGCCACCGAAGGCTGAACCGTGTGTATTGGTATTGGGTGCCAGCGCTGCTGCGGTGGTTAGAATGTGATCTTCGAAAGTTTCAGCACGCATCTGCATGGCATTGGACAGAGGAAAATCCGACTGCCAGAGTTGTTGTAAGTGTTGGCATAGTGCGGTGGTGTTAGTCATCGTATGAATTTCTTAGCTAGCGGAATAGGAGAGCAAGCGTTGTGATCAGCGTTAACATGGTAGCGGCTAATGTCTATGAGGTAGTCATTGAAGGCGCAAACGAGACAATCCACCGCGTGCATATGTCTCAGGAATATTATCGAAAGCTGTGTGGTGCAACAGTTACCCATGAATTTGTTCTGGTTCAAGCGTTCAGATTTTTGTTAGAGCGCGAGCCCAGCACAGCTATTCTCCCGGAATTTGATGTGCAGGACATCAATAAATATTTTCCGGAGTTTGAAGCCGAGCTGATCTCGCGCCTGGATCGCTGAAGTTACCAACGGTTCCAATGAGTGATTTCAGCAACCGGAGCACGCTTGGCGCGCTTGAAGTCCGTGCCGATGGTGTAGGCAACCGGTAACAAGGCGACCTGTAGCACATCATCTGGCAGGCCGAGGATTTCGGCAGCCTCTTCCTGGTGCATCAGGTGCAATGTGGTTAATGCTGAACCGAGGCCTCTCGCCCTGGCTGCAAGCTGAAAGCTCCACACGGCAGGATAAATAGAGCCATACATACCAGATGCCATGGTCAACGGGATTGGGTCTGCAGGTTTGCCCTGTACACAAGGAATCAGGTGGACGGGTACTTCATGCAGATGTTCCATCAGGTACGAAGCCGATGAAAAGACGCGTTCCATCTGCTTGTCACCCTGTTCGCTGGCTTGTTCACCAGCGCTGGTAAGATAGCCTTCAGCGCCTTTGCGATATAAAGCAGCGAGTTTGGCGCGGGTGTCTGCGTCATCAACAACCAGCCAGCGCCAGGTTTGAGAGTTTGAGCCGGTGGGCGCCTGAATAGCCAGTTCCAGACATTCATCGATGACCTCACGTGGTACTTTCCGGGTTAAATCCAGGCGTTTACGTACCGCGCGTGTGGTGGCCAGCAGCTCATCGGTCATTGCAATATCAAAATCCATTAATCTTCTCCCCGGTATTAATTTCATCCCAAGTGTACTCTATCAAAGCAGACGATTAAGCTGGGTTTTCTTTGCTTCTGTGGACGGTCCTGATGACAAAAATTGTTGGTTTGCTTGCGTTGCTTGCGTTGTTCGGGTTGTTCGTGCAGCCGGTATCTGCGGCGCTGGAAGACGAAGTTGCTTCTCGCGCGCTACAGACTGAAGCCCAGGTTGTCGCCTGGCGCAGAGACATCCATCAGAATCCGGAACTGTCGAATCGTGAGTTTCGCACCAGCGCCCTGGTTGCTGAACATCTGCGCAGCCTGGGGCTTGAAGTACAGACGGGTATTGCCCACACAGGCGTCGTTGGCGTACTGAAAGGGGCTAAACCCGGTCCGGTTGTCGCTCTGCGCGCAGACATGGATGCGCTACCCGTGGTGGAAAAAACCGGCCTACCCTTTGCATCAGTCGCCACAGGTGAATATGAAGGTAAAGCGGTGGGTGTTATGCATGCCTGCGGGCACGACAACCATGTTGCAATTCTCATGGGCGCGGCGGTGGTGCTTTCGCAGATGCGAGACGAGTTGCCCGGTACGGTTAAATTCATTTTTCAGCCCGCTGAGGAAGGTCCGCCAAAAGGTGAAGACGGTGGCGCAAAAATGATGATCGCTGAAGGTGCGCTCACCAATCCTGATGTGGATGCAATCTTTGGTTTACACATTGGTCAGCAGGGGCTGGCAGGGTCAGCAAGCTTCCGCGCTCGCGGTATGATGGCCAGCGCACAACGTTTTGATATCACCATCAATGGTCGGCAGACCCATGGCGCGCGACCCTGGCTGGGCGTTGATCCAGTGGTGATCGGCGCGCAGATTGTTAACGCTCTGCAGACGATTGTCAGCCGCCAGATTGATATCACCCAGGCGCCAGCTGTGGTCACAGTGGCAACTTTTGAGGCCGGTATCCGTAACAATATTGTGCCTGCAATGGCATCACTGTCCGGCACCATCCGCACCTTTGATGCCGATGTGCGTGCCCAGATACATGAAAAAATTACCCGTATTGCGACCATGATCGGTGAGGCGCAAGGTGCAAGTGTTGCGGTTGAAATAGATCCAGGGGTGCCGGTGACGTACAACGATCCAGAGTTGACCGCCGCGATGGCGCCCACGCTGCGCAAGGTATTTGGCCGTGACCAGGTTTATATCAGTGCTCGTGTGACAGGCGCAGAAGATTTTTCATTCTTCCAGGAGCAGGTTCCGGGATTCTTTTTCTATATCGGCGGCAGGCCTCTCGATGTGCTGCCGGAAAATGCCATACCCAATCATTCGCCGTTTTTTACCGCTGATGAATCCGCCCTGGTGCCTGGCGTGCGGGTGATGAGTCAGCTCGCCATTGATTACCTGTATCAGCAGCAGACGACCGCTAATTGACGCCTGCTGGGTGTTATCGGGTAACTATTCTGTCGCGTGGCACCCCCAGGTGTGAAGTGCATCACAATTAGGTTTGCCCTGGCTGCCTAGAATATGCCGGTCTGCGTGAACAGGACACCACGTGACCTTATTTTCCGACAAACTCTATCTAACCCGCTTCGCAGCCTTCTGGGTTTTCTGTTGTGCGTTATTGCTGTGCGCATCGGTATCGGCTGATTTGCGTGCGCCTGGCTGGTACGACGAAGGTCCTGGCGTTGCCGATTGGCACTATCGTGTGCCCATCAATATCCCCGCTACCGCAGCGCCGGGCTCAACGGTAAGCCTCGATGTCGACTTTGTCTCGCTTTTGAGCGCGATGAACGTTGATGTGGGTTCGGTCACCCTTGATCTGAATTCACCCCGTGTGGTGGGTAATGGCGGCGTGCTGGTGCCTGAACAGGAGTTTGTCGACCGTATCTTCAACAATGTGCTCGACGCGCCGGCAAACAACCGAGGGCAGATCCGCTTTCTGTTGGCTGATGCCGCCGCGGGCGCAGAATACTTTCTGTACTTTGACATCACCGCTAACGGTGCAAAGCCAGCCAACCCGGCCCTGGTGCTTAATGGTCACTTTGAACTTTCTGCCGGTGGCACACCCACGCGCTGGACTACCTCGGCGGCTAACGCCGGCGGTAACCAGAACAACGAGGTGCAGACCACCAGTCAGGGGCAGACGTTAAGTCTTGGCGGTGGTTGTGGGACCAGTGGCGTGGCGTCACTCGATGTCAGTCCTAACCTTTCAGGAGGTTCTGCAACCGGCCAACGCTGGCATCTGTTGGGCTATCGGGATCAATGCGAAGACGGCAGCGGCAATGAACAGATTCGTCTCGACCGGACCATTACGGTGCCTGCCGGTGGTGCCGCCGGTGTGCTGGAGTTTTATTTTCAGCTCCAGGCGTTTGACGGCATTACGAACAACAGTAACTTTGACTGGATCGAGTTTCGCGTAAACGGTGCGACGGTCAACCATCGCGATCTCGACATAGCTAATAGCGGCTCACCGCCGTTACGTATTGATACTGATCGTATTGGACGTCCGGGTTACGCGGGTAGTCTGCGCGATTACGGCTGGCGGCGCGCTGAACTGGATCTGTCACCCTATGCAGGTACAACTATTACCTTTCGTGCGCAAACCCGACACAGTGCGTCAGACAACTCTTATCGTACCTGGGTGAAGCTGGATGACTTCACCTGGAGTTTGCAGACGGCAACGCTGGGTACTGTGGAAGCCTTTGGCGTTAATGTTTTCCTACCCAACGATACAGCGACTGCTGCTGAGTCTGAATATGTCCTCAACGATGTGTTGGCCATCACGGCTCAGGTGGACGTGGATGTCAGCGCCGTGCGTGCTGATGTTTATGATGCAGCTGATACCCTGGTGGCCAGCGCCATTGAACTGTTTGACG
>CBDUMB010000132.1:0-7893 GCA_965368205.1 uncultured Pseudomonadaceae bacterium
ACCTTTGAATCTTTAGCGAGCGCCTGATTAAGCAGAAGTGCAATACCATGACGATTAAAATCTGTAGCCAAACCCTGCAAATGCAGGAGGCCACCTTTTTTCCGCACACTCACAACTAACCCATCCGCTGGATAGCGGCTTTTGAGTCGGCGTTCTGCTAGCGCAAAATAAGGCATGCTGCCAGATTAATGACAAAGGCGCGCTAAAGAAGTGAAGTGTGCCGCAATCTGAAAACGTGTTTAAGACAATTCTTTGAGCAGTACCCGCTTTGCCTCGTTCAACTGCTGGGCAAGCACCTGCGATCCGCCTTTATCGGGATGCACACGCTGCATGAGACGGCGATGGGCAGCAATCACAGCTTCTGCAGTCAGAGGGCCATCGTCCATACCTAAGACGCCGCGCGCCTGTTCTGTGTCCATCAGGTTCTGAGGATTTTTCGGACGAGGTCGACTGCTTTGGCCGCGGGTGCGACTGAGATAAGCAACGCCAACAAGCAACATGAAGACAAGCCCGGCAAACAGTAAGATTTTCAAAAGCACATTACACCAACTGCAGAAGAACGTATCATGCCACGGTTTTCAAACGGCACTAACAACCTGACGTGGACCAGATCGAATTACAGGGATGGTTGGATGAACTTCGCATTGAGCACCGCGATTTAGACGTTGTGATCAAACACCTGATTGATGGTCAACATCACGATGGACTGCGCATTGCTCGATTGAAACGACGCAAGCTGAAACTTAAAGATATGATCAGTAAACTGGAAAGCGAACTGATACCGGATCTCGACGCATGAACTCAACAGGCAAACCCCTGACGGTTGCCATTTCGTCAACCGCATTATTTGATCTGACAGAGTCTAATGACATCTACGTTGAACAGGGTCTGGAAGCGTATCGGCGATATCAGATCGCCCAGGAAGACGCTATCCTGGAACGCGGAGACGGTTACTACCTGGTTGAAAAACTACTTAATATCAATAAGTTACTCGAAAAACCTAGAGTGGAAATCATTCTTCTTTCGCGTAATTCAGCAGACACTGGTCTGCGTGTGTTCAACTCCATTCGCGCATACGACCTGAGCATCACACGTGCCGCTTTCTGCGGCGGGCAATCTCCTTATCGTTATATCAGCGCATTTCAGTGTGACCTGTTTCTGTCGACCTACGCTGAAGATGTTCGCCAGGCCCTGGAACAGAATGTGGCCGCCGCTCAACTCATGGGCCGCTACCGGGGGCACAACCCTAATCGGGCAAGTTCAGAGCTGAAACTGGCTTTTGACGGTGATTCAGTGCTGTTCTCTGATGAAGCGGAGCAGATTTATCAGAGTGATGGCCTGGCGGCGTTCAGCGCGTCGGAACACAGCCAGGCCCAGGAGCCGCTGGGCGGAGGACCATTTAAAGCCTTTCTCGCCGCCCTGCACGAACTGCAGAAGGAATTCCCGGAAGGCGCTAATCCGATACGCACAGCCCTGGTCACAGCGCGCAGCGCGCCGGCACACGAGCGGGTTATTCGAACCCTCAGAGATTGGGACATACGCCTGGACGAGTCTCTGTTTCTCGGAGGCATGGATAAGACCCAATTCCTGCAGGCTTTTGAAGCGGACATTTTCTTTGATGACCAATCCGCCCATTGTGAACGCGCCGCCGATTATGTGGCCACCGGCCATGTCCCGCATGGGGTCATCAACAAGTGATCACAGTCTCTTAACCATAGCGCTGTATTTAGCTGTTGAGTTATGCTGAGAGCCTTTCTTATAACTCAGTAGCATGTCCCCATCGGGAGGGTCTGATGAAGTTGCAGCAGTTACGGTATATCTGGGAGGTTGCCCATCACGACCTGAACGTGTCCGCCACCGCCCAGAGTCTGTTCACCTCACAACCGGGGATCAGCAAACAGATACGTCTGCTGGAGGACGAACTCGACGTTGAGATATTCGCCCGCAGCGGCAAACATCTCACCCATGTCACTCAGGTTGGCGAAGAAATCATAGCTATGGCGGGCAATATTCTGCGCCAGGCAAACGCCATCAAGCAGGTTGCCCAGGAATACTCCAACGAAAAAGAGGGCAGCCTGTCGATTGCAACCACGCACACTCAGGCACGTTACGCGTTACCACCTGTGATCCGCGAGTTCAGACAGACTTACCCGGATGTCAGTTTGCACATGAACCAGGGGTCCCCGGAGCAGATATCAGAATTGGCCGCATCCGGGGAAGTTGATTTTGCCATCGCCACCGAAGGGCTCGAGCTGTTTCATGATCTGATCATGATGCCTTGTTATCGATGGAATCGAGCTGTTGTTGTACCAAAGGACCACCCCCTGTGCGCAGATTCGGTTCTGACCCTGGAGGCCCTCGCGCGCCATCCAATTGTGACTTACGTGTTTGGTTTCACCGGCCGCTCAAAACTGGACGATGCATTCAACCAGGCCGGACTGACCGCTAACGTCGTGTTTACAGCCACCGACACCGACGTTATCAAAACCTATGTACGGCTGGGGCTGGGGGTAGGTATTATTGCGCAGATGGCATACGAGCCATCGATAGACAGCGACCTGGTGGTGCTGGATGCATCCCACCTGTTTGCCTCCAGCGTGACTCAGATCGGCTTTCGCAAAGGCACTTTCCTGCGCCGCTACATGCTCGATTTTATATCAGGCTTTGCACCCCACCTGGATACAGAAATGGTCCAGCGGGCCGTGGCGTGTGGTACACGCAAAGAACGCGAGGCTTTGTTCGATACGTTGTCGCTGCCCATCAAATAACCCCGAAAACAGTTAGGAAAAAAGAACTTTGGATATCTTGTGTTTAGATTTGGAAGGCGTGCTTGTACCTGAAGTATGGCAAGCAGTAGCACGTTCAACAGGCATAGAGGCTTTACAGAAAACCACCCGGGACATTCCGGTTTACGATGACCTTATGCAGTACCGCCTGAATATCCTCGCAGAGCACGATATCAAGCTGTCCGCCATTGAAGCCGAAATCGACAAGCTGGACCCTTTACCCGGCGCCAAAGCGTTCCTCGATTGGGCGCGAATACACTTCCAGGTTGCCATCATCTCAGATACTTTTTACGAATTTGCCGGGCCTTTAATGGCAAAACTCAATCAGCCTATGCTGCTCTGCCACAAACTCGACATCGTCGACGACCGAATTCAGAATTACCAGATCCGTCAACCCGACCCAAAACGATGTTCCGTGAAAGCCTTCAAATCTCTGCAGTATAAAGTTTTTGCCGCAGGAGATTCGTTTAACGACGTCACTATGCTCGAGGAGGCGGACCACGGTTTTTTCTTTCAAGCGCCACAAGCCATCTGCGATCAGTTTCCGCAGTATAAAAAAGCTGATACCTATGAAGAGCTCAAAGCGTTTTTACTTGCGCACCAGAGCAGCTGATTTAAAGGGTTAGATCCGCAGCAGACGCAAATTAGGATCTTCTCTGCTTTTACGCCAGGCTTCTGCAAAAGTTTCACTCAGCCGTTTTACTGTCACAGGATTATTGAGATCCGCAATACCCTGGTGTTTCTCAAAGCTCGGCAGCAGCCAGTATGCATCCAGGTCAGCACAGACGAAGCTGGACGATGAACCCGTCGGTGTTTCGTCCAGCAAACGTATGGTTATTTTCTGATCCAACCTGCGCGCAAGCTCCAGCAATCTGTGACCACGCTCAATCATCAGTTGGCTGTTAAAGATCAGAATTTCGATTTCCACCCGAGGTGCGCTACGCGCAAGCGCTGACACAGCTTGAGCAATGAGTTCCTGGTCAAACAGCTCATGGTCCAGATAAGGGCTCAATATCAACAGGCGACGTCGGGCACTGGTGATCACCCGGTCCAATGCCTGCAAACAGTCACTGTAACCTTCAAAAAAATCCGCTTTGCTGACCGAACGGGTTGGCGGATCAGCTGGATACCCTGAATCAGGTGACACTTTCCTGGCTGGCAGATCTGCAGGTGGTTCAAACGGCAACGGTAATTTCATTTCCATGGCAATGTGCGCGATACCTGCTTCAGTAAACGCTTGTCCATAAGGCAGAAATCCACCCTGACGATAAAAGGGTTCCGCATAACTCTGTGCATGCAAAAACAATCGCTCAAAGCCAGCAGCCTTACCCGCGGCTACCGCCGCTTCCAATAGCGCATCTCCAATGCCTTTGCCGCGATGTGACTTGAGCACCGCCATACGGCCAATCTGACCACTTTTCAGCAAACGTGCACAACCAATAAACTGACCCAGACTGTTCACCGCCAGAAAATGCGTCGCCGTTTCATCTTCATCATCCCACTCAAGCTCGCGCGGAACTTCCTGTTCAACGATAAATACGTCTTCGCGGATCGATCGCAATGTTTGTTTATGCTGATCCCAGGAAGCGGTAATAACGTGCACATCGAGCGCCATAGTAAATACCTGTTAGAAGGGTAGGGGTTGCCGAGCAAGTTTTGCAGCCAGACCCAGATAAACATCTGGCGTGAGGGCGCGCAGCTCATGCCGGGCCGCAGGCGGCAGGTCCAGGGTATCAATCAATTGCCGGTATACAGCTTCATCAATCTGTCGACCACGGGTCGCTGCCTTTAATTTTTCGTAAGGTTCACTGAGACCATATTTACGCATGACTGTCTGTACAGGTTCGGCTAACACCTCCCAACTGCTTGTCAGGTCGCGCGTGATCGCCTGACTGTTAACCTGCAGACGGGACAATCCTTTGAGTGTCGCCTGATAGGCAATCAGACAATGGGCGAAGGCTGAACCGATGTTACGTAATACGGTGGAGTCAGACAGGTCTCTTTGCCACCGCGATACGGGCAATTTGTTAGCCATATGTTCGAGCAGCGCGTTGGCAAGGCCGAGGTTACCCTCAGAATTTTCAAAATCGATGGGATTTATCTTGTGCGGCATTGTCGATGACCCGGTTTCGCCTTCAACTTTCTGCTGGGTGAAATACTCAATAGCGATATAGCTCCACATATCCCGATTGAAATCGAGTAAAACCTGATTAAATTGGGTCAGGGTATGGAACAGTTCTGCGAGATAGTCGTGAGGCTCAATTTGCGTCGTCCAGGGATTATTTGTCAAACCCAGGCTTTCAACAAAATTAGCTGAGAGCGCAGCCCAGTCACACTCGGGGTAGGCACTCAGGTGGGCGTTGAAGTTACCTACAGCGCCATTAAACTTTGCCAGAATATCCGTCTGCTGGCAGTGTTGCACCTGTCTTAACAAGCGAACAGCAACGTTTTTGAACTCTTTGCCCAAGGTTGTCGGTGATGCGCTCTGGCCATGCGTACGAGACAACATCCCCAGCTCCGCATGTTCAACGGCGAGCCCATCAAGGGTTTGCACAAGCTTCATCATCTGTGGAACCAGCACCTGCTCACGAGCTTGTTTCACCATCAACGCATAAGCGACATTGTTTATGTCTTCAGATGTGCAGCCAAAATGGATCCATTCAACGTATGGCACCAGGGCATCATTCTGGCTGAGTTGCGCTTTAACGTAATATTCAACTGCTTTAACGTCGTGGTTGGTGGTTGCTTCAAAGTCTTTGATGGCCTGGGCAGCCTGCAGATCAAAACCCTCGATGATATCGACCACAAATTTCTCGTCCTGTGCGCTTAAAGCAGGCAGTTCCGGAATATCGCTGTGATGGCTGAGAAACACAAACCATCGGCATTCCACTTCGACGCGGTAACGCATCAGCCCAAATTCGCTGGTTAATTTTGCCAACGGCTCTACTTTGCTGCGGTAACGACCGTCTGTAGCGCTGACGGCGAGGAGGGGGTCAATTGACATATAGGGCTCTACTTTAGTTTCAGACTGATATCACAGGAATTAATACGCGCGCCGCCCAGCATAATGTCACCATTATAAAAAGCGACAAACTGGCCTGGCGTTATGGCGCGTTGTGGCTCGGCAAACTTTACCAACAAATCCCCGTCTGCTGCCGGGTAGACAACACACGCCTGATCTGCCTGGCGGTAACGAATTTTGGCGTGGCAGGCCAACGGAAAGCTCACGCAAGCTAGCCAGTTCACATCACCGGCGCGTAGCCAGCTGCCCTCCAGGACCTTGGGATCTTGTGTAACCACAAGCGTATTGGTGGCGGGCTGCTTGCCAGCCGCATACCAGGGCGCCTCAGACCGGCCCTTTACACCACCGATATTCAAACCCTGGCGCTGCCCCAGCGTATATTGATGCAAGCCTCGATGTTCGCCGATGAGACGACGGTTCTCATCCACCATGGGACCGGCGTTGTCTTCGATATAACGTTTAAGAAAATCCGCAAAACGTCGTTCGCCGATAAAACAGATGCCGGTGCTGTCTTTGCGGGCGTGGTTATGCAATCCAAGTTCGGCGGCCATCGCGCGAATATCCTGCTTCTGCCAGTTGCCTAACGGGAAAAGACATTTACGTAACTGGGAGGAGGGCACAGCCTGCAAAAAATAACTTTGGTCTTTACTGGTGTCGATACCTTTGCGTAGCGCAAAGGTGCCGTTGTCGTAGGTACCACGCGCGTAGTGTCCTGTTGCTATCCAGTCACCACCCAGATGTTCCGCATAGTTTACGAACTGCTTGAATTTGATTTCCCGATTGCACAATACGTCCGGGTTCGGCGTGCGCAATGCTTTGTAATCCTGCAGGAAGTCTGCAAAAACATTATCCCAGTACTCTGCCGCAAAATTTGCGGTATGCAGCGGGATATTCAGAGTGTCACAGACTTTTTGTGCATCTGCCAGATCTTCCAGCGCTGTACAGTATTCGGTGCCATCGTCTTCATCCCAGTTTTTCATGAACAGACCCTCGACCTGATAACCCGCCTGCAACAACAGATGGGCGGCAACAGAAGAGTCGACACCACCAGACATGCCCAGAATGACACGCTGATTTTTTTGCGGCACTTGATTATGGTCGGTGACTGGCGTCTTCATAACAACATCGGAAAAAAAGCGGCAGGTATTCTATCACCTTGTACATCTCAGGCAGAATTTCGATACCGCTCTGTCAGCCTGTTTCAGTGGCCTGCACCCCGATGGATAGAGCGTCACAGTGGTAATCAGGCATAATAGGCAGGATCAGCATCAGGCACCTCAAGTATGACAGAACCCTCTTTCAGCCACGTAAACGCTGCGGGCGAAGCCAATATGGTGGATATCTCCGGCAAATCGGTAACCGCAAGGCGAGCGGTGGCTAGCGCCGTGATTCACATGCAGCCGGAAACCCTGCGGGCAATAGAATCTGATGCCTTAAAAAAGGGCGAGGTTCTGGCTGTTGCCAGAGTGGCCGGTATTCAAGGGGCCAAACGTTGTGCAGACCTGATTCCCTTGTGTCATCCGCTACCGCTGACAAAAGTGCAGATTGATTTTAAGCGCCTCACCGACACGCAACTGCGCATCGAGGCTCAATGTACAGTGGAGGGCAAAACAGGTGTCGAAATGGAGGCATTGACCGCCGCCAGCATTGCCGCGCTGACCGTTTATGACATGTGCAAAGCCATCGATAAAACCATGATGATTTCTGACCTGTGCGTGCAGGAAAAACAGGGCGGCAAAAGCGGAGACTGGCACCGCGACGACGTGAAGCCAGCATGAGCCAGATCAAAGTACTTTTTTTTGCCTCTCTGCGCGAGCAGATAGGAACCGGTGAACTGACCCTGAAGGCGGGGAATCTGGCGGAACTCTTTGCGCAGATCGAAATTCAGCTGGGCACTCAAGCGCTGCAGACTTTAAAGGCAGATAACATCCGCATCGCTGTAAATCAGGACCTCATCGACAGTGAGACCACACTCAGTGAGGGTGATGAAGTGGCTTTCTTACCACCGGTAACCGGGGGTTAGGCATGCAGCGTTCTGTGATCATTCAAACGGAAGACTTTGATGCCACCGGCTTGGTGCAGGCC
>CBDUMB010000133.1:0-7826 GCA_965368205.1 uncultured Pseudomonadaceae bacterium
CGACAGCGTTTGCAATGATGCGTGAAGCCATCGAAGACCGCGATGGATCCGTGATCGATTACATGCGCACACCGGGACCATATGAGGCTATCGTGGAGGACCCTCGCTTCCGCGAGTTATTAGAGTTATTGGCGACCCTGGAAACCCCGACAGAAGACTTCTTGACGGCATCCGATTAGAAGGAATATTGATCGGCTCCCATTACCACCGCCGCAAGCGCGCACTTCATCTACAGATTCAGCTCAACAAACCCATGACAGCGCATAGCACGAGCAAAGGTACTCTCGGCTTCTGTTACATAGGCGTCAGATCATCGCCTGCTCTACTGCACACGAATGGCTAACCTACGCGGCTGACAAGTCGGCCTTAACAGCTGCCCTCCTCTTTCAACGATGGCCCATTAGCCCATGGGTTAATGTAGTGTTGGGTTCTGCCTTCCCCAACTGGTTTGAAGCTCAGCGCTGACATTTTTTGCGCTTCTTTGTAATAAATGCTGCGCCGGGTCGTATTACCTACTAAGCGACCGGAATTTTACGTGGCAAAAAACACAGCCTTCGAGATTCTCTACAGAGAATACTATGTTCGAGTTTTCGGGCTGTGCCGCCGTTTATTGAATTCCCGTGATTTGGCCCAGGATGCGGCCCAGGAAGTTTTTATGCGTGTTTACAAAAACTTTGGTAAGTACGATGCAGAACAATCGTTCTGGCAGTGGATAGCAACCATTGCCAACAATCACTGTATCGACCTGTTGCGTCAGCGTGGACGCTCTGATGCGCTGTTCGGCGATGAAACTGTCGAAATGGAAGACATTGCTGCTGTAGACGCACCCGTGCTGAGTGATCTTATTGCCTTGCAGGACGCGGACGCGCTGAACAACGCGATTGCAGCGTTGCCGGACAAATATCGGGTGCCGGTGGTGCTCGCCTATTTTAATCAGTTGAGTTACGACGAGATAGCTGAACAGCTGGACATCAGCCGTAATCACGTGGGCGTGTTGTTGCTGCGCGCAAAACAGAGTTTACGCGCAGAGCTGATTGCTGCAGGCGGAGATTTACCATGACTCATCCGACGCCATTACAGCTATCGATGTATGCAGACAGTGCGCTATCGACGGACGAAGCGAATGTTGTTGTCAACCATCTGGATACGTGTGCGGACTGCCGGACTCTGCTGTCCGCTTATCAGGACGAGGCTCATCAACTCATCACCGCGTTACAGATTGAAGAATCTGACGCGGCAGAGCTGGTGATACCTAAGTTTTCGCGTCCCGCGAGTCTACGTGGGTTTGCGCTGGCTAATCTGGCAACCGGATTTGTGATCTGGTCAGCGCAGTTTTTGTGGAAGACCATATTCGGTGAACTGATAGTCAATGCGGCTGACTGGCTCACCTCAATTTATCTGCCCGACATTTACGCAGTGGCGAGCCGCACTGTACTGTATTTAATAGAAGAGGGAACAGCCATGTTCGATGCTTATCTTGGTTTCATCGTTGTGAGTATTGCGATAATCACGGCTTTGTCGGTTGTATTGCTGCTCAACAGGACGCGCGCCACAGCAAGTCTGTTTATACTCGCCGCAACGCTGGGAGCGGTCACAATGCCTGCACCGGTAAGTGCACTGGAAATCAGACGCGACGAAAACAAGGTGACCATAGCCGCGTCGGAGACCATAAACGACACCCTGATAGTTGCCGCGGAAACAATCTCCATCGAAGGCACCGTCACCGGTGACGTCATAGCAGTTGGAGCGACCATAGACATCTCCGGTTCTGTTGGCGGTAACCTGATTACGTTTGCAGAAACGGTGAATGTTCGTGGCGAGGTAGGCGGACTTGCACTTGGCGCAGCATCGTCTTACAACCTGAAAGCTGCCACAGTAGGGGGCGACTTATGGGCGGCCGGTGAGTCCGTAACGCTTGATAGCGACTCCCGGGTGAATCGGAACGCCACCCTCGCCGGCCAGAAAACGGTCATTGAAGGGAACGTTGCCAGCGACGTGACTGCATTTTCAGACAGCATTGAGGTCAGCGGTGATATTGGCCAGGACCTGGAAGCTTTTGCCGGCCGGGTAAGGCTGCTGAGCGATGCACACATTACCGGCGACCTGCGCTTTCGCTCCGCCGACAAAGACAGACTGTTTCGTGCTGACAGCGCGCGGGTGGACGGCGAAGTCGAGTTTGTTGCCATGCCCGAAGAATTTAAAGAACAAAATCGGTACGCCACGGTGCAGTTTTATCTGTGGCAGATCGCTCGCCTGATAGCTGCGTTTTTGGTGGGTGTGGCGATTTTCTGGCTGGTGCCGGGTTTGCGATCGCTGTCTATCGGCGCGGGTGTCGAAGGGCTTAAATCTGCCGGTATCGGTTTGCTGACGCTGATCAGCGTCCCCATAGTGGCAGTGTTAGTAGCGGTCACGCTCATTGGCCTGCCGTTTTCTTTCTTTGCAGTTGCCGCCCTGCTGACGGGGGTGTACCTGGCAAAAGTAATTGTTGCCGGTTTGATTGGCCGGATGGTGTTTGCTGAGGACAGTCGGCCAGTCCTGAGTTTGCTGGTTGGATTAAGCATCGTGATCGTCGCCGTGAACGTGCCTTTTATCGGTGGCATCGTCAACTTTTTGCTGACCATCATCGGTCTTGGCTTGCTGGTGCAATATCTGTTTGGACGGGTGAGTAATCGTGATGCGGTTTAACGCCTGAACAGACAGCTGAGACCACTCCAGGGTGGTCTCAGCTGCCTGCAGCTTGCGTCATAGACGCCGACTGGCCACCACAGGTGTCACCTCACGTGCCCTACTTCATTACCTTCGGTTTTCCACAGGTTCATTTGTGGTTGAGGGATATTAAGCTCCCGTTGGGAAAAGGGAGAATCAAAATAAAAATTCCAGTAGTTTGCCCGTCATTGTGCTTGAGTATTGCGCTCATGTTCCTGTTAACTCCACAGCACGTCATCGGCGCTGAAGGCAGCTCGCAAGACAATGTTTCAGTTGGAGACGTGCTCGATACACAAGAGCGTGATCAGGATGCGGGCATGCAGAGCCAACAGCGCATTGATGAGTTAGACGACGAAACTGTTGCGCTCCTGTCCCAGTATCACAGCGAGCTTGAGCGTCTTTCAGACCTTGAAACGTACAACACCAATATGCGCAAGATGCGTGCCAGCCAGGAACTCGAAAAAGAGCGACTCAGCGCGGAACTGACTGAAGTCGAAGTTGTGCGGCGCGAGTTGTTTCCATTGATGGTTGAAATGATTGACCTGCTGGATCGGTTCATTGAATTAGACCAGCCGCTCCTGCTTGTGGAACGAAAAGCTCGATTAGCCGCATTACGCGAAAACCTGAATCGGTCAAACGTTACGCTGGGCGAAAAATATCGCCGGGTTATTGAGGCCTACCAGATAGAAGCTGAATATGGTCGCAGCATTGAGGCTTATGAAGGTTCTCTGACGCTCGATGGTCGCGACCTCACGGTCGATTTCCTGCGTGTTGGCAGACTGGCTTTGTATTACGTAAGCCTTGACGGCAGCGAGGCTGGTTTGTGGGACCCAGCGGAAAAACAGTGGCACGACCTTGATGAAGAATATTTGTCTTTACTGGACTTTGCCCTTCGAGTTGCGCGTAAACAGGCGCCGCCTAATCTACTGCATCTGCCGCTGTGGACTGCGGGAGCGGAGTCATGAAGGCGTTCAAGGGTTTTGCGCTCCTGCAGGTTTTCCTGTTTACGATGGCCACCTATGGGGCGGAGTCTGCAAGTCAGGAAGCCCAGGCCCAGCCTGAGACCCTGGCCGAACTTGTGCGTAGTGTGCGGGACAAAACCGCACGCAATCAGACCAGGCTGGCTGAGCGTGAGCAACGGTTTATTGCCGCGCGGAATGAGCGTGCGCAGCTTCTACGGGATGTCAGGCAACGGCGACAGGCTGCCGAAAACGAAGCCGATAGATTGCGCGCTGAGTTTGAAACCGGTGAGGAAGAGCTTGCAGACCTGGAAACAAAGCTGGATGAAAATGCCGGCGATCTGCGTGAGGTTTTCTCTGTTGTAAGGCAGGTAGCGGGTGACGTTACACCTATATTGCAGAACTCTCTGGTCGCTGCACAAATGGGTCAACGCAGTGATCTGGTTGAGCGATTGGCCTCGGGTGAACGCAACCCGACGTCTGCCGAACTTCGCGAGCTCTGGCTGACACTTCTGGATGAGATGGAAAAAAGCGGCCACGTTGCGCGTTTTGAAACCGAAGTCATTACCGCCACCGGCGAAGAGGTGATGAAGCAGGTAACGCGTATCGGAACGTTTACAGCATTGGCGGATGGTCAGTACTTAAGGTTCCTGCCAGACAGTGGCAAACTGCTGGCGCTTGCGCGTCAACCTGCAGGGACAAGTGCCGCCGAGGCGTTAAAATTTGAACAAGCACAACAACCCCTGACTTCAGTTGCCATAGATCCGTCGCGGGGTTCCATTTTAGCCCTGATCGTACAGACACCAGAGATGTCAGAACGTATAGAACAAGGTGGTGTCATCGGTTATCTGATTCTTCTGATCGGAGCCATCGGTATAGCGTTGGGGGCTTATCGACTGGTAGCCATCCTGTTTACCCAGCGCAAAGTACGCAGGGAGCAAAGCGATCCGACGCTTGATGACGGACACACCATCGCCACGTTACGAAAAGTCGCCCAGGATGACGCTTATCAGCTTGATGCCAGTGCGTTATCGGCAAAACTGGATGAGGTGGTTGCCGGGGCTGCTGAACGACTCAATCGAGGCTTGCCTACGCTGGCGATCATTGCGGCTGTCAGTCCTCTGTTGGGGCTGCTCGGAACGGTTACCGGCATGATCGAAACTTTTCAGGTCATCACCCTGTTTGGCGCTGGCGATCCAAGACTGATGTCGGGGGGTATCTCTCAGGCACTGATTACCACGCAATTGGGATTGGCCGTTGCTATCCCTCTGCTGTTGCTGCACAGCTTCCTGCAGGGCCGGGCGAACATGCTCATAACCTCGTTGGATCAAACAGCAACCAATCTGTTTGCTACCCAGCGCGGTGCCCAGGCCGGTGCAGATCGTGTTTAGCGAGTTGCTTGCACAAAGTGAGTTGTTTGCTGCCGGAGGCTGGGTGCTCATTGCCATATTGTGTATATCCAGTGTCATGTGGATGCTGATCCTGGAGCGTTATGTGTTTTTTTTCCGTACCCGGCCGCGTCTGGTACGTGAGATTTTTCGCCAGTGGCAAAGCGCCCGGACATCTGAAGCTGAAGTTAATGAACGTATCAGAGTCGGGCTGACAAATCAGTTTCGCGGCCATCTGTCCAGCTGGGTAAGTACCATTCAGGTACTCACAGCCATTCTTCCACTGCTTGGTCTGCTGGGCACTGTGATTGGCATGATCAAGACCTTCGAGGTTATGACCGCCTTTGGATCCGGCAATGTGCGCGGCATGGCAGAAGGTATATCCCAGGCGCTGATCACCACAATGGCTGGGTTGATGACGGCGCTGGCAGGAATGTACTTCGCGAGTGATCTCGACAATCGTATTGATCGTGAGACTGAACACCTCAGTCAGGTCCTTAACACAGATACAGGCACACCTCAGGCTGAAGAGGAGGTGCAGACATGATGCGCCTGCACACACGTGAGGAAGGTGGGAACGCGGCAATCAATCTAACGCCGTTGATCGACATGGTTTTCATTCTGCTGATATTTTTTGCGGTCAATTCCACGTTTGTCAAATTGCCGGGCGTAGAGGTTGATCAACCCAGCGCCAAATCGACCACAGTGCAAAAGGCAGCAACCATTCTGATTGCGGTCACCGACGTTGGCGACATCTGGATCGACAAGAAAAAGATCGACATACGTCGAGTCCGTGGTGTGATTGAACAGATGTTCCTGGAGAGCCCTGATGCTTCAGTGGTGGTTCTGTCGGATCAGGATTCACGCACTGGGCTTGTGGTGGAAGTCATCGATCAGGCACGACTGGCAGGCGCAAGCAAGGTTGCCATCGCTGCAGCGGAGGCTACTGACGCTTCCGTGGGGTCGCCATAACGATGTCCGCGGCTGATGGCATCAGATATGCGGCCATCGGGCTGCTGGCGATTGCCATCAACATCATCCTCTACATCACCATGGAGAACATGATCTCCAGAGATCGCGTACGTCTGTTTGACGCGGTGGACGCACAAACCATCGATTTTGTCCGTGCTGATCTGGAGAATGACACAAAAATTAAAGATCGTCGGCGCAAGCCGCCACCAAAACCCCAGGAGATCAAACGCCCCCAGGCGCGTATGGATCCGAACATTGCCGCAGAGGCCACAGAACTGCCAACCACCGCTGCGATGATGAACATCACCAGTTTCCTTGCAGATGGTGGTGGGGTTGCGCTCGGTGCCCAACTGGTCCAAGGCAGTGGCGATTCCATGATGGATATCATGATGGCCAGCGAGCTGACGGCACTCAGTCGCTTACCGCCGCAATATCCCCCTTCTGCATTAATGCGCGAACAGGAGGGCTATGTCGACGTGTTGTTTGAAGTTGCGACGGATGGATCTGTACACAATGCCGTAGTCATTGAAGCCAATCCAACACGGGTCTTCGAACGCGCAGCGCTGGCAGCGGTATCCCGCTGGCGTTTCCAACCTGTTGTTCGCGAAGGTCGTCCGGTTTCCGTTCGCGCACGGGTACATGTCGAGTTCAATCTGCCTCCGCTGGAGGATTAGGCCACTATGATGGTGTATTTGCATCGCGGCGTTGTGTTTGTTCTTTTGTTGGCTTGCACCATGCCGCTCTCAGCCGAGGAAAATATTCCTGAGACGATCATCCTGCAGGTCTCTCGCATAATGGAGCGCGTAGACGACGACCCGCAAGCGGCGATAGACGCGTTGAAAAATCTGTTAGAGCGTCGTCGCCGGTCGCCAGCAGTGCAGGCTTACATCGTGCGACAAAAAGCAGCGCTGCTCATTCGTGAGCAACAGATAGAGCAGGCCCGCGACGACCTGTTTGCTGTCTTAAACGGGCAGGCGGAAGATTTTGCTTTGCCGCTGCGCCTTATGCTTGGACAGGCGTTATTAATGCTCGACGACTATCCTCAAGGCCTGCAACAACTGGAGATATGGGCCGCAGAAGCGTCGGAGCCGGATCCCACCGGATTGTTTCTGCTTGGTTATGGCTATTTGCGCATGGAGCAACTGGATCTGGCCATTGCACGTCTGGAAACCGCAATGGCAGCACTCGAAGAGGTTCCGCGTAGCCACTGGATAGAACTGTTGGCGTATGCCTACGCTCGAGCTGACCGGCCCGCGGATGCACAGCGCTTAATGGAAAATCTGATAGCGCGGGATCCTGCAGAAGAACGCTGGTGGCGCCAGTTGGCTGCTGTATTGCTGCTGTTAGAAGACATTCCCCGGGGAACCGCCGCTCTGTCTGTGGCGGAACAGATCCAGGAAGAATCATTTGAGCAAACCAGACGGCTGGCAAGATTTTTAGCTCACGTTGGTCTGCCTGCCGATGCAGCTGAACTGCTGGCAAAGGCGCTCGAAAAAAATGATCGATCGAGTGAGGCAACACAAACAGAGGTAATGAAAGAGTCCGACATCGCCGGCGACTATCTCCTGCTGGCCGAAATGTGGGTTTTGGCGCGTGAATTCGACGCGGCAGTAGCGGCGCTGAAGCAGGCTGAGATGCTGAGTCCGGAAGACGGTAAGCCGGCACTTGTCATGGGGCAGTTGTATCTGCATTGGGAACAGTATCAGTCTGCCAGCCAGGCACTTGGTCGTGCAGCGGCGATCTATACCTCCGTCGCGCCGGAAGAATCCCATGCTGAGGTTAATTATCTTCTCGCCATTGC